>NZ_JBFRDW010000011.1:0-24591 GCF_052113985.1 Pseudoduganella sp. RAF53_2
GCTGCTGACCAGTCTTTATACGGTCAAGCCGCTGGACTTCATGGCTTTCCCGACCGTGCTGCTGGTGTCCACCATGCTGCGTTTGTCGTTGAACGTGGCATCTACCCGCGTGGTGCTGACCCAGGGCCATACCGGCGCCGACGCTGCCGGTAAAGTGATTGAAGCCTTCGGCCACTTCCTGATCGGCGGGAACTACACCGTCGGTATCGTGGTGTTCGTGATCCTGACCATCATCAACTTCGTGGTCGTGACCAAGGGCGCGGGCCGTATCGCTGAAGTGGGTGCACGTTTCGCTCTGGACGCAATGCCAGGTAAGCAGATGGCGATTGACGCCGACCTGAACGCAGGCCTGATCGGCGAGAAGGAAGCGCGCGCGCGCCGTAGCGAAGTGGCACAGGAAGCGGAGTTCTACGGCGCGATGGACGGTGCGTCCAAGTACGTGCGTGGTGACGCAGTGGCCGGCATCATGGTCACCGTTATCAACGTGGTCGGCGGCCTGCTGGTGGGCCTGATCCAGCACGATATGGCCTTTGCCGACGCGCTGAAAAACTACACGCTGCTGGCGATTGGTGACGGCTTGGTGGCGCAGATTCCATCGCTGGTGATTTCGATTGCGGCGGGTATTGTGGTGTCGCGCGTGGCGAGCGAATCAGACATCGGCACCCAGGTGATCGGGCAGCTGTTCGCCAAGCCGCAAGTGCTGTACATCACGGCCGGCATCATCGGCGGCATGGGCCTGATCCCTGGCATGCCGAACCTGGTGTTCCTGCTGCTGGCAGGCTTGCTGGGTGGCTCTGCGTACCTGATGTCCAAGCGCGCGAAAGAGCGCGTTGAAATGGGCGGTACGCCGGAAGCGCAGGCCGCAGGCGGTGCTGCCGCGGGCGGCGCCGCTGCGGCAGCCGCGCCGGAACAGGAAGAAGCCAGCTGGCAGGACGTGCTGGCCGTGGATACCCTCGGCCTGGAAGTGGGCTATCGCCTGATTCCGCTGGTGGACAAGAATCAGGGTGGTGAGCTGCTGAAGCGCATCAAAGGCATCCGTAAAAAATTCGCGCAGGAAGTGGGCTTCCTGCCGCCGCCGGTGCACATCCGCGACAACCTGGAGTTGAAGCCATCGGCTTACCGCATCACGCTGAAAGGCGTGGAAGTGGGCGCGGGCGAGGCCTTCAATGGCCAGTTCCTGGCAATTAATCCGGGTATGGCCAGCGGTACGCTGCCGGGTTTGGCCACGACTGATCCGGCCTTTGGTTTGCCGGCCGTGTGGATCGACGCAGGCTTGCGCGATCAGGCGACCGGCATGGGCTATACCGTAGTCGATGCGGGCACCGTGGTCGCAACGCATCTGAATCACCTGATCACGACGCATGCGGCTGAACTGCTGGGCCGCGCGGAAGTGCAGTCGCTGCTGGATCATCTGGGCAAGGAATCGCCGAAGCTGGTGGAAGATCTGGTGCCGAAGATGCTGTCGCTGTCCGCGCTGCAGAAGGTGCTGCAGAATCTGCTGTCGGAAGGCGTGCACATTCGCGACATGCGCACCATCATCGAAACGCTGGCCGAATTCACGCCGCTGACGCAGGACCCGAACGAGCTGACCGCGCAATCGCGTATTGCGCTGGGCCGGGCCATTGTGCAGCAGCTGTTCCCGCAGGGGGGAGAGCTTTCTGTGATGACCCTGGACAATCGTCTGGAACGTTTGCTGATGCAGGCGTTGTCGGCAGGTGGCGGCGACGTCGCGGGCATCGAACCAGGGCTAGCCGACACCATCGCGCAGCAAGCCGCGCAAGCGACGGCGCAGCAGGAAGCGCTGGGCGTGACGCCGGTGCTGCTGGTGCCGGGACCTTTGCGTCCCTTGCTCGCCCGCTTCCTGCGCCGCGCACTGCCGCAGCTGAAAGTGCTGTCGCACGCCGAAATCCCGGAAACCAAAACCATCCGCGTCACCTCCCTCGTCGGCGCCCAATAACACCCAGGGGTCAGATCCGACATTCGGACATTTTTTGAATCGGGCTGCTCTCAGAGCGGCCCGTGCCCGCTACGGCTGGTAAATTTGATGGGCGAACCCACGCATGGTCGAGCTATTCTGGACCCTTGCGCCATAGGGGAATAGGAAAATGTCCGAATGTCGGATCTGACCCCAAGGTTTTGGGATAAGGGGGGATTTTCGGGGTCTTTTCGTTCGATGGTTTCTCCAGTGCATCGTCAATAATTTCACCATCAGAGTGAAAGACTGCAGGAGTTGCAATGAACGTCAAGAAATTCACCGCGCCGACCTCGCGCGAGGCGCTGCGCAAAGTGCGCGAGGCCCTCGGGCCGGATGCTGTGATCCTTTCCAACCGTCCCGTCGATGGCGCGGTGGAGATTCTGGCTCTGGCCAATGACGATGCCGCCTCGCTGGCCATGCCCGCTGCAGATTCCCCAATGGCTGCACCGCAGCCGCAACTGGATCTGGCGCCGCCTGCAATCGACGAGCGCGTCGAGCCGATGCTGCCGCCGGAACCGGAAGCGCCAGCCGTGCGCGCGACGCCGCGTCCGGCGCCGACCGTAGCCCGCGAAACGGCACCAGCCGCGCCGCGCACACCGGCCCCGCGTCCACCAGCACCAGCCCGCCCAATGCCGCCGCGTGCGGCCGCACCGGCCCCAGCTCCCGCCATCGACATGGACCGCATCACCGCCATGGTCGCCGACGCCGTCGCCGGAGCGAAAGCCACCGCCGCCGCTGAAATGAGCACCATGATGAGCGAGTTGCGCGCCATGCGCGGCATGATGGAATCCCAACTGGCCGAGATCGCCTTCAGCAACGGCCAGCAGCGCGAGCCGCACAAGAATGCCGTGCTGCGCGAGCTGCTGTCGGCTGGCTTCTCCGCCCAGCTGTCGCGCTACCTGACTGAAAAGTTGCCGGCCGGTGTCGATGCCCAGCGCTGGATGCGCAACGTCCTGGCGCGCAACCTGAATGCCATGGCGAACGAAGATGCGCTGATCGAGCAGGGCGGCGTGTTCGCCCTGGTTGGCCCGACCGGTGTCGGCAAGACCACCACCACCGCCAAGCTGGCCGCGCGCTGCGTGATGCGCCACGGTCCGGAAAAGCTGGCCCTGATCACCACCGATGCTTATCGTATCGGCGCCCACGAGCAGCTGCGCATTTACGGCAAGATCCTCGGCGTGATGGTGCATTCGGTGAAGGACGAAGCCGACCTGCGCATCGCTCTGAAGGAACTGACCAAGAAGCACACCGTACTGATCGACACCGTCGGCGTCAGCCAGCGCGATCATATGGTGGAAGAGCAGGTCGCCATGCTGCAAGGCGCGGAAGCGAATGTGAAGCGCCTGCTGTGCCTGAACGCCACGTCCACGCAAGAGACTTTGTCCGAGGTCGTACGCGCTTACCAGGGCAGCGGCCTGGCTGGTTCCATCATCACCAAGCTCGATGAAGCCGCGTCCATCGGCTCCGCGCTGGATGTGGTGATCCGCCACAAGCTGAATCTGTTCTACGTGTCCAACGGCCAGCGCGTGCCGGAAGACCTGCACCTGGCCGACCCGGCTGCCCTGATCGAGCGTGCCTTCAGCGGCGCCAAGCCGCAGTTCGTTGACGCCGATCTGCCTCTGGTAATGGCCAATGCCGGCCATGATGCTTCCCTGCGCGAGGTGCACCTTGGCTAATTTCGATTTCGACCAGGCAGAAGGCCTGCGCCGCATGCTGGCGGGGCCGCGGCCCCGTATCGTGACCTTCCTGTCCGCCACGCCGCAGGACGACAAGGGCATGATGATGGTTAACCTGGGCGCCTCGCTGGCCCAGGCCGGCAATGATGTGCTGCTGGTCGATGCCTGTGCCAGCGCGCACGGTGTGGCGTCGCGCCTGGGTGTCGATGGCGGCGCCAGTCTGATCAATGTGGCGCGCCAGCAGTGCGGCCTGAACCAGGTGATTCACGCTGCGCCGCAAGGATTTAATGTGGTGCAAATGACGCGCGGCGAACAGCGCCGCGGTCCCGACGAAGGCCGCCGCCTGGCCAAGGCTTTCGACGTGCTCGTCAAGCAGACCGGCATCACCCTGGTCGATGGCGAGTTCGATGGCGAAGCTTTCCCCGTGCCAGTCATGGCCAGCTCGGAAATTGTCGTGCAAGTTTCCAACAGCGCGGCTTCCATCAAGAATGCTTATCTGATGATCAAGCGCCTGAACCACGAACTGGGCCGCCGCCCGTTCGGAATTCTCGTTACCGGGGCTTCGGAAGCCGAGGCGAGGGTGGTTTACGATAATATGGCGCAGGCGGCAAGCCGTTACCTGGCAGTGAACCTGGTTTCCATGGGTTCCGTTCCAGCCGACGAGTACCTGCATCGTGCAGCACGCTTAGGGCGCGCGGTGGTCGATGCGTTTCCGCTGGCCGGTGCTTCGGTCGCGTTCCGTCAACTGGCCGGACGCTTTGCGCTGGCTGGCTCGGCATCACACTTTGCGGGGAGCAGCAACCATTTTTGAGCATTACAACAACTAGAATTTTATGTACACGGTCAAAGGGAAAGTAGACAAAGACTCTTTGCTGACGGAGCACATGCCGTTGGTTAAGCGGCTTGCCCACCACATGAAGGCCAAGTTGCCCCCGAGTGTGGAAGTGGATGACCTGGTACAGGCCGGGATGATCGGCTTGCTCGATGCTATCAACCGCTACGAAGAAACCCACGGCGCCCAGTTTGAAACCTATGCGGTGATGCGCATCCGCGGAGCCATGCTGGACGAGCTGCGCTCCTCTGACTGGATGCCGCGCTCGCTGCGCCAGGATATGCGCAAGATTGAAAATGCGATGGCCGTGCTGCAGCAGCGCCTGGGCCGTCCGCCCAGCGAATCGGAAGTGGCGAAGTCGCTCAAGCTGTCGCTGTCCGATTACCAGGAAATGCTGTCCGAAGGCGGCGGCCACCAGCTGGTGTATTACGAAGATTTCCACGACGAGGATGGCAATGATTCCTTCCTCGACCGATACGCACATGACGAGGAAGCCGATCCTCTGCGCGCGCTGCTCGATACCGATTTCCGCCAAGCGGTGATCGATGCCATCGATGCCTTGCCGCCGCGCGAGAAAATGTTAATGGGCCTGTATTACGAAGAAGAGCTGAACCTGAAGGAAATCGGGGCCGTGATGGGTGTATCCGAATCGCGGGTCTCGCAATTGCACACCCAGGCCGTGGCCCGCCTGCGTGCATCACTCCGGGAGCAGGCATGGACTGGTCCAGCATAGCCGGCGTACTGCTGGCGCTTGCCGGCATTCTCGTTGGCCAGGGGCTGGAAGGCGGCAAACTCACTTCCCTGCTTCAGCCGGCGGCGTTTGCCATTGTCGTTATCGGTACGTTTGGCGCGGTGATGCTGCAAACGCGCCTGCCCACTTTGCGCCGCGGCCTATCGATGCTGCGCTGGATTTTTCAGCCGCCCGCCGATAACCGCGCCGCGCTGGCGCGCGACATCAATTCCTGGAGCCTGGCCGCACGCCGCGACGGCTTGCTGGCGCTGGAGCGCTACATGCTCGCCTCCAAAGACAAATTCATCGCCAAGGGTCTGCGTATGATCGTGGACGGCATCCAGCCGGACAAAATGCGGCAAATGCTGGACATGGAAATCACCGCCTTCGAAACGGCCGAACGCCAGGCTGTGCGCATCTGGGAATCGGCGGCTGGGTATTCGCCGACCATCGGCATCCTGGGCGCGGTGCTGGGTCTGATTCACGTGATGGAAAACCTCACCGATCCGAGCAAGCTCGGTTCCGGCATCGCGGTGGCTTTCGTGTCCACCATTTATGGCGTGGGCCTGGCCAATCTGTTCTTCTATCCGATCGCGAACAAGCTGAAAAACATCGTCACGCGCCAGGTCTACCAGCAGGAGCTTGCCGCCGCGGTGTTCTACGATATCGCCACCGGTGACTTCACGCGTGTGATCGACGAGCGCATCGCCACGCTGATGCGGGAGCACTGAGATGCAGTACCGCCGCGCACGCAGGAAGTTCGACGATGAACCGGAGAACCATGAGCGCTGGCTGATTTCCTACGCGGATTTCATCACGCTGCTGTTCGCGTTCTTCGTGGTGATGTACGCGATTTCCTCCGTCAATATCGGCAAATACAAAGTCTTCTCCGATGCGCTGGGCGATGCTTTCGGCGGCCAGGGCGCAGCACCCTTGCAGAACACCGAAGTGCAGAATGTGCCGATCCCGAATCCGGCCCAGCGCCGCCGCGCGGAGCAGATCCGCAAGGAGAAGGAGCAGATGACGCACCTGGCCAACGATCTCGCCGCCACGCTGGCGCCGCTGGTCAAGGAGGGCAAGGTGAAGGTCACGCAGAACAGCCGCGGCGTGAGCGTGGAAATCAACGCCAGTGTGCTGTTCAATCCCGGCGATGCGCGCCTGACGCCTGAATCGCGTGAAGCGCTGACCGCCGTGGCTTCGCTGCTGAAGGATGATCCGCACGCGGTGCAGGTGGAAGGGCATACGGACAATCAGCCGATCCGCAATACGGCTTTCCCCTCCAACTGGGAATTGTCGGCCACGCGCGCGGGGACGGTGGTGCGGCTGTTCATCGAGTCGGGCGTTGCCGCCTCGCGCATGACGGCGGTCGGCCACGCCGACAATCATCCGGTCGCATCGAACGATGATCCGGAAGGCCGCGCGCGCAATCGCCGCGTGGCCGTCACCATCCTGTCGGGCATCCCCGACCCCTCAACCGAAATTCCTACGACGATCGCGCCGCAGGCGCCGCGCTGAGTTTGCGGCGGCGCAGCCAGAGACGCAGCCGCCACAGAGCGCTCGCGCCGGCAGCGCCGAGTCCTGCCAGCGTGCCGAGCACGGGCAGCGGCTGCATCGGTGCGTCTTCGGCAGGCGCCGGTCCGTCGCGCAACGCGGCGGGGAAGGGCCGTGCCGGCGTTGGAACGATCTGCCATTTGCTGCGATCGGCCGGCACGCGTTCGCGATATTCCGCAATCGAATATACCGGCGCCGAACCGAAGGCACGGCTGGATGGAATTTGCGGAATGCGCACCAGCACCACCGCTTCCACATCGTCGCGCAGCTGCTGTTCGTAGGCGCTGAGCGTGCGGCCGGCTTGGCCATCCAGCAGCGCCAGGAGGTCGCGGCCGATGGCGTCGAAAGCCACGGCAGGATAAAGGCGGGTCTGTTCTTCCGTGAAGTAGTCGTAGGTCTTCTGGCCGCTTTGCAGACTGYGGTCGCTGGCGGCCATGTAACCGTAGGCCGCGACGGCCGTCACGCGTCCCGTTGGTCCACGCTGCGGCACTTGCCAGCCCAACTTGCGCAGCATATCGATGCTGATGCCGGCGCAGTTGGCGGCGGCGTGCTTGTAGGTGAAGTCGTGTTTATAGAAGTGCGTGAACACGTCCTGGATGCCGCTCTGGTAGGCGGCCGCTGTGCGGGCATCGCGCAGCACGGCCACCAGCATGTAGGACGGGCGGTAGTATTGCTGGCCGCTGTTCAGGTCCATCAGGTAGCTGTCCATTGGCACCATCGATGCGACGATGCCTTTTTCGCTGACGCTGTCCAGGTTGTAGAAGTTGTTGACCAGCCAGTCGGACCATTCGCCTTGCGGGCCGATGCGGCCGGTGGCGATGGCGAAGTGGCCGCCGTAGGCTTCGTCGTCATCGCCTTGTGCGCCGTTCAGCATCACGGCCAAGGCCGGCTTGCCGGCCCACGCAACCTTGCTGCCGGGACGCTGCCAGACCGTGCGCGTGGCGTAAGCGCTGCGCGCGCCGCCATGCTCGGCCTGCACCCAGCCTGCGAGTTCGTCCTGCGACTTCAACGGCGCGGCGAGGGATGGCGCCAGCACGAAATCGCGCGGCCACAAGCTGCGCGCGGTGAAGACGCCGCTGTTCATCGTGCCGCGTGCGCTCACTTCGCGCTGGCGGAAGAAAGCCAGCGAGTGGGCGTCAAACCAGGAACGGTTGCTGGCAATCTTTGGCGCCAGCTGCAGCGGGACCTCGCCAAGCCTGGAGCCATCAGGCGCCAGCATGGCGTCGTCGATGCGGTCGGGCGAGCCCAGCCAGACCAGCGGCGGTTCACCGGCGGCGCGCGGGACGGCGATGGCTTCGTCGCGGAAGTACCAGAGTGCCTGGCGCGGCGTAGGGCAGTCCTGGCATTGTCCGCTGGCGAGGCGGAAGTCGGCGGCGGGGTAGAGGCCTAACTGGCCGCTGGCGAGTGCCGGATGGACGGCGGCGGAAGCATTGCCGGCAAACAGGACCGCACAAGCTGCAGAAAGAAAATAGTTATTTTTTGGCATGTTCGCAGTATGCTAGCACGCCGATGAGCGGGTTTTGCGCCCGCGCAAGAATTCAGCCGGCGATAAAGCCCCGGCTGCGTGAGACGGAGGTGGTGTGGCCGGTCGGGCCGTACACCGGGCCGGCCGTCTGCGGACGCAGGGCTTGCAAGGCGCCCTGAGTCTGGCTCAGATGTTTGTTGATCAGTACGCCATTCAGGCGGTTCAGCTCTTTCGCTTCGCGCGTCTGGCCCAGCACGGTTTGCCACACGGCGGAGGCATCAGCGTCATGCTGCGTTTCCAGCCAGGCTTCCATGCCCGCTTCCTCGGCCAGAAAGCCGAGCGCGGCCAGCGCTTCGTGGCGCTGGGTGGCGAGCGCGCCCATCTGGCTGACCAGGCTGGACTTGTGCGGCGTCAGGGCGGTGAGCTTGTCGATGTCCGCTGCCACCAGATGGGCCTGTTCCTGCTTCAGCACTTCCAGCAGGTCAGTAATCAGCTGCAGTTCCTGGTGCAGGCTGCTCATCGGGGACTCGGACATGGCTCTACCTTATTCCTTAACGTTTGCGCGAATGCRGCAAGTCGCGGACCGTTTCCAGCAGGCCATCCGCCACTTTCTCGGAATTGACCTGGAACTGGCCATCGGCAATCGCCATCTTGATGCGTTCGACTTTCTTGGTGTCGAACACACCGTTGGCGGCGCCTGCGCCACTCGCTGCCAACGCCTGTCCTTGCGCGGACAGGCGCACATTGTCGCCGGCTGGCTGGTTCGTCGCAGGTGCCGCCTTTTCCGCCGTGCGGGCGTTATTGGTGGTGGCAGGCGACGTCGGCAGCCCCGGCGTGCTTTTCATTGAATCATTGATTTTCACAGCATTATCCTCGTCTGGTTGGAGACTTTACTCCGGGATACGAGTCTTATATCGGCCACGGCTAGCAAAACTTTAGCTGGTCGGCGGCGAATACTCGTAACCCTTTGTTAGAACGTCACTTCCACCAGTCCGCCAGCCTTGGCGATGCCGCTTATTTGTTGCCCATTTGCAGTTCTTACCTGTACTACCTGTCCTTCGCCCGCGTTGCCGGCCGCCTTGCCTTCGGCTGATACCGAGAAGCCATTGCCGCGCGAAACCAGCTTGACCGGCTGGCCCAGCAGCACCACCGGCTTGCTCTTCAGCAAATCCACACGCACGGGCGTACCTGCCGAAATGGAAAGATTGCTGGTTCTTCCGACAACTTGCGCTTTGTCCGTTGCGATGCCGGCGGGCAGGGCGGTCAATTCGCCCTGCATTACGGCCAGCTGGCTTTCTTCGATCGGCTGGCCCTGCGCCAGCGGTACTGCGGCGGCAATGTAGTTGCCCAGCACCGATACGTTAGCTTGAATATACACCGTCCAAGCGGTGGGGGCTGCGCACCGTACGCCCACCGTCGTCTTACCCCAGGCCCGTGCGCCCGGCATCATGAACGCTTCCGGCGCCGCGCAGGCTGCCAGAGCCAGGCGCTGGTCTACCGCACCGGCGTGCACCGTGACCTTGCCGGGCAGGCCGGCCGTCTGCACTTGCAGGAACTGCTCGACCGTCTGGCGCAGCACGTTCACGTCCATACGGGTCTGGGCGGAGGCGGCGGAAGCCAGAAAGAGCAGGGCAGTAGTGATGAGTATGCGTTTCATGCCAGCCATCTTAGCCTCGCGTGCACGGGGGAAAGCCGGGAATAGCGTGGAAAACCCCATCCTTCTCTCCCGATCGTTTGACCGTGTTGCTCCGTATCATCGAACCTGTCATCAGAAGAGGGCGACCGCCATGTTAGGGAAACTCGACGATTATTTGCGATTCAATGAAACGGTGCTGAGCTTGCGCTCCCAGCGCCAGACCGTGCTCGCATCGAATATTGCGAATGCCGACACTCCGAACTACAAGGCGCGCGACATCGACTTCACCAGCGCACTGAATAGCGCCATGGCGCGCCAGGGTACACCGGCGCCGCTGAACACCACGGCCCAGAAGCATTTCCCCAACCCTCCGCAAGACGGCAGTGTGCTGCCCGATGGCACGCCGCTGCTGTACCGCGGCGTGGTGCAGGGCGCGGTGGACGGCAATACAGTCGACATGGATGTGGAGCGCAATGCCTTCGCCGACAACGCGGTGCGTTACGAGGCAGGCGTGCAATTTGTCAGCAATCAGATCAAGGGCCTGATGGCCGCACTGCAGGGAGGTCAATAGTGTCTTCACTGTTCAGCATTTTTAATGTGACCGGCTCGGCCATGAGCGCCCAGGCCCAGCGCCTGAACGTGACCGCTTCCAACCTGGCCAACGCGGACAGCGCCACCAGTGCCAGCGGCGAAGCCTACCGCGCCAAGCAGGTGGTGTTCGAAGCCACGCCGTCGACCGCCGACAACACCGCCACCGGCGTACGTGTGCAGCGCGTAATTGAAGATCCGTCGCCGATGAAGCTGGTCTACGACCCGAAGAATCCTCTGGCCGACGAAAAGGGCTATGTGACCATGCCCAATGTGAACGTGGTGGACGAGATGGTGAACATGATGTCCRCCTCGCGCGCTTACCAGAACAACGTAGAAACCATGAATGCAGCCAAGACCATGCTGCTGAAAACCCTGACCATCGGTCAGTAAGCGGAGTAAGTAATGACAACTGTGAATAACACCACGGCGACCGGACCATCCGCCGCACTGCTGAATGCCGTCAACCCGCAGACTGCGGCCACGGATAGCGTCCAGGCGGATCAGGACAAGTTCATGACCCTGCTGGTCACCCAGCTGAAGAACCAGGACCCGCTGAACCCGATGGACAACGCGCAGATGACCAGCCAGCTGGCGCAGCTGAACACGGTCACCGGCATCAACAAGCTGAACGCAACGCTGACCGCGATGCAAGCCGACCAGGCTTCGACCAACAGCATGAGCGCGATCAGCATGATCAACCATGGCGTGCTGGTGCCGGGCAATGCGCTGACGCTCACCGAAGGCAAGAGCCTGTTCGGCGTGGAGGTGGGCAGCCATGCGGACAAGCTGCAGATCGATATCCGCAACTCGTCCGGCAAGGTGGTGCAGTCCTTCTCCATGGACAACGTGGATGCCGGCACGCTGCCGCTGTCCTGGGACGGCAAAACGGCAGATGGCAAGACGTCGCCGGATGGCGCCTACACCATCAAGGTCACGGCCACCAGCGGCACCGACACGCTGAAGGATGCGCAAGCGCTGACCTTCGGCACCGTGGCCAGCGTGTCGACCGGCGCGGCAGGCGTCAAGCTCAATATTCCAGGCATCGGCCAGCTCGGCATKGCTGATGTGAAACAAGTTTTGTAAGTCACACCTGATAGGGGAATACCATGTTCCAGCAAGGACTCAGTGGTCTGAACGGCGCAGCCAAATCTCTGGACGTCATCGGCAATAACATCGCCAATGCCAGCACCGTCGGCTTCAAAGGCTCGCAAGCGCAGTTCGCCGATCTGTACGCGAACTCGCTGAACGGCGTGAGCGGCACCAACGCCGGTATCGGCGTGAACGTCGCCCGCATTGCCCAGCAATTCACGCAGGGTAATATCGAGACCACCAACAATCCGCTCGACGTCTCCATCAACGGTGGCGGCTTCTTCCGCCTGACCCAGAACGGCGTGGTGCAGTACAGCCGCAACGGCCAGTTCCACATGGAGAAGGATGGCACCATCGCCAACTCCACCGGCGCGACCCTGACCGGCTACCTGGCTACCAAGGATGGCGTGATCCTGCAAGGCGCACCAGTGCCGATCAAGATCGACTATTCCGACCTGACTCCGGTCGCCACCACCAAGGCCAACCTGGCGCTGAACCTGAGCTCCACGTCCGAAGTGCCGAAGACCGTGCCTTTCAGCGCCATCGATCCGACTTCGTACAACAAGCAGATGGTGACCACGGTGTACGACAGCCTGGGTAATTCCCACGTGATGTCCACCTACTACGTGAAGACCGACGCCAACAACTGGGACGTGTATGCCGCATCCGACGGCACCGAAGTGGTGGCGCAGGCGGTGGCCGCTTCCATCCTGACGGATCAGGGTGTGAGCGATGCGCGCAATGCCTACCTGGCTGCCGTGCGCGCCACGCCGCCGGTGCAGTCCGACATTGATGCCGCCGCCGCTGCTTACGCACAAGCTGCCGGTCCGGTGATGCTGGCTGCTGCCCAGGCGGCAGGCGCATCGCAGGAGCAGCAGGACAAACTGACTGCCGCCTTCGATCCGACCTCCGGCGTGGGCACGGTTTCCGGCACCAATCCTGACGAGATCAATCTGAAGCTGCAGCAGGCGGTTGCCGTGCCGGCTGTGAAAGTGGCGTCCCTGGTGTTCGACCAGAACGGCCAGCTGAACGCCGCTGCGATGGCCGCGCTGACCCCGCCGCAGACGCTGCCGATCACCATCAGCCTGCCGATCTTCCCGAGCACCGGTTCGGCGCAGCCGCTGACCATCACCACGTCCTTCGATGGACTGACTCAGTACGGCAGCCCGACCAGCGAAAAACCATCGACCCAGAACGGCAATTCCTCCGCCAGCCTGGAGCGTTTCTCGGTGGACGAAAACGGCATGATCATCGGCCAGTACAGCAATGGCGGCTCGCGCAACCTGGGCCAGATCGCCATGGCGAACTTCGCCAGCCCGGACGGCCTGATCCCGCTGGGTAACAACGCCTGGGCCGAAAGCTCGGCGTCCGGCTCGCCGCAGATCGGCGTACCGAACTCCGGCGGCTTTGGCGTGCTGCGCTCGAACTCGGTGGAATCGTCCAACGTCGACCTGACGGAAGAGCTGGTGAACATGATCACCGCCCAGCGCGTCTACCAGGCCAATGCGCAGACGATCAAGACCGAGGACTCGATCCTGCAAACCCTGGTCAACCTGCGTTAATAGGCTGAACCATGGACCGCCTCGTCTACACGGCCATGACTGGCGCCAGGCATATCCTGGACCAGCAGGCCACCACCGCCAACAACCTGGCCAACGCCACCACCACGGGCTTCCGCGCCCAGCTCGACTCGTTCCGGGCCGTGCCGGTGGTGTCGGAGGGCCTGCCCACGCGCACCTTCGTGGTGGACAACACCGTGGGCGCGGACTTCCGCCAGGGCACAATGCAAACCACGGGCCGCGCGCTCGATGTGGCAGTGCGTGGCGATGGCTGGCTGGCCGTGCAGTCGGCGGACGGTTCCGAAGCCTATACCCGTAATGGCAGCCTGAAGGTCAGCGAGAACGGCCTGCTGCAAACCACCAGCGGCCAGACCCTGGTGGRCGAGAATGGTCCGATTGCCATTCCGCCCGATACCGATGTGGCAATTGCCGTCGATGGCACCGTCAGCGGCATTGCGATGAATCAGACCCAGCCGGGTCCGGCGAACATCCTGGGCCGCATCAAGCTGGTCAATCCTGACACCAAGGGCATGGTACGCGGCGACGATGGCCTGTTCCGCAACCAGTCCGGCCTGCCTGCCGATCCCGACCTCAACGTGCGCCTGGCCGATGGCACGCTGGAGGGCAGCAACGTCAATCCGATTGACGCCATGGTCAATATGATCACCTTGGCACGCTCCTTCGACACGCAAATGAGCCTGTTGAAGAATGCCGAAAATAACGCGGCAAAAGCCACCCAGATCCTCGCTTTGAGTTGATCATTCCCACGAGATAATGCTTGCGTAGGAATACCGTTAAGGAGCAAGCAAAATGATTCGATCGTTGTGGATTGCCAAGACTGGCATGGAGGCGCAGCAGACCCAGATGGACGTGACGTCCAACAATCTGGCGAACGTCAGCACCAATGGCTTCAAGAAGTCGCGCGCCGTATTCGAAGACTTGCTCTATCAGAACGTGCGCCAGCCTGGTGCCCAATCCTCCCAGCAAACGCAGCTGCCATCCGGCATGCAAATGGGTACCGGTGTGCGTCCCGTCGCTATCGAGCGCATTCACACCCAGGGCAACCCGACTTCCACCGGCAACGACAAAGACCTGATGGTCAACGGCAATGGCTTCTTCCAGGTGCTGCTGCCGGACGGTACCACCGCGTACACCCGCGACGGCTCCTTCCAGCGCGATAACAATGGCCAGATGGTGACGTCCAGCGGCTACGTGCTGCAGCCAGCCATCACCATCCCGATCAATGCGCAGAGCATCACCGTGGGCCGCGACGGCACCGTGTCCGTGACCTTGCCGGGCCAGGTGGCGGCGCAGCAGATCGGCAATATCCAGCTCGCCACCTTCATCAATCCGACCGGCCTGGAATCGAAGGGCGAGAACCTGTACGTGGAAACCGGCGCTTCCGGCGCGGCAACGGCCAATCAGCCCGGCACCAATGGCACTGGCGTGGTGCTGCAGGGCTATGTGGAATCGTCCAACGTGAACGTGGTCGAGGAAATGGTGAACATGATCCAGACCCAGCGCGCATACGAGATCAACAGCAAGGCCATTACGACTTCGGACCAGATGCTGCAGAAGCTGGGCCAGATGTAAGGAAGTTTGCGATGAAGATTCTGTCCCTCGCCGCTGCTGCCTTGCTGCTGGCTGGCTGCGCCGGCACCACGCCGCCATCCATCGTTTCCGGACCAACGACGGCTCGTCCCTTGCCGCCCGCGTATCCGCGTGTCGCACAGAACAATGGCGCGATCTTCCAGAACAGCACCTTCCGTCCAGCGTTCGAAGACCGCCGCGCGCGTCATGTGGGTGATGTGATCAACGTCGTCATCACCGAAAACACCACCGCCAACAAGGCCGGCGCCAGTTCCGGCAACAAGTCCGGCAGCGTGAACTTCGGCGTGCCGGGGCCGCTGCAAAGCCGCCTGGGCACCAATGTCGCCACCAGCGCCGACAACAAATACGCCGATGCCGACAACCAGTCCGCATCCAACACCTTCCGCGGCACCATTGGCGCGACCGTGGTGGAAGTGCTGGAAAACGGCAACTTGATCATCGCGGGCGAAAAACAGATTGCGATGAACAAGGGCACGGAATTCATCCGCATTTCCGGCATGGTGAATCCGGACTCGATCGCGTCCAACAATAGCGTGGCCTCTACCGCGATTGCCGATGCGCGCGTCGAGTACCGCACGAATTCCCATCTGGACAAGACGGAGCTGCAATCGATGGCTTCGCGCTTCTTCCTCAGCCTGCTGCCATTCTGATGATGAAAACGATCAAGCTCCTGTCCCTCGCTTTCTCGCTGTGCTCGGCGCTGGTGCTGGCGCCGCAGGTGCACGCCGAACGCATCAAGGACCTCGCCAGCATCGCCGGCGTGCGTCAGAACCAGTTGATGGGCTATGGCCTGGTGATCGGCCTCGATGGCACGGGCGACCAGACCACGCAAACGCCATTCACCGTGCAGAGCGTGGCGTCCATGCTGCAATCGCTGGGCGTGACACTGCCGGCCGGCACCAACCTGCAGCTGAAGAATGTGGCGGCCGTGATGGTCACCGCTTCGCTGCCGCCGTTCGCACAGCCCGGCCAGTTGCTGGACGTGACCGTATCCTCCATGGGTAACGCGAAAAGCTTGCGCGGCGGTACGCTGGTGATGACCCCGCTGAAAGGTGCGGACGGCCAGGTGTACGGTATGGCGCAGGGCAATATCCTGGTGGGCGGCGTTGGTGCGCAAGCGCCGGGCGGCGGCACGCAGGTCGTGGTGAATCACCTGTCTGTCGGCCGCATCAGCGGTGGCGCGACGGTGGAACGCGCCGTGCCGAGCAATGTGGGCGAGGGCGGCCAGATCCGCCTGGAACTGAACAACACCGATTTCGCCACCGCCAGCCGCGTGGTGGAAGCGATCAACAACAAATACGGCGCGGGCGTGGCGTACGCGCTGGATGGCCGCACCATTCGCGTGACCGCGCCATCGTCCAGCGACCAGCGCGTGGCCTTCATCGGCCAGCTGGAAGCGATGGATGTGAGTCCGGCACGCCAGGCTGCCAAGGTGATCATGAATGCGCGTACCGGTTCCGTCGTGATGAACCAGGAAGTGACGCTGGAAACCTGCGCCATCTCGCACGGCAACCTGACCGTGTCGATCAGCAGCGAGCCGCAGGTGAGCCAGCCGAATCCCTTGTCCGGTGGCCAGACGGTGGTGACCCAGGCCAGCCAGATCGATATCAACAAGGCGCCGGGCAAGGTGCTGATGCTGAAGGGCGGCRCCAATCTGGCGGAAGTGGTGAAGGCATTGAACGCCATCGGCGCATCGCCGCAGGATTTGCTGGCCATCCTGCAAGCCATGAAGGCTGCGGGTTCGCTGCGCGCTGAACTGGAAATCATCTGAGGCCATCATGATCCGCCAGAACACGCCAACCGACCTCAGCAGCAATTTCGCGCTCGACAACAAGGGCCTGAGCGAGCTGCGCCAGGGCGCGCGCGCCGGTTCGGCCGACGCCACCCGGGCGGCAGCCCAGCAGTTCGAGTCCATGTTCGTCAACATGATGATGAAGAGCATGCGCGACGCCACGCCGCAGGACGGCATGATGGACAGCCAGCAAACCAAGATGTTCACGTCCATGCTCGACCAGCAGACCAGCCAGACCATCGCCAAGCGCGGCCTGGGCCTGGCCGATGTGCTGGTGCGCCAGTTGAGCAAGGCACAAAGCGCGGTGCCCGATGCAGCGACCGGCACGGACGATGCGTTCTCGCGCACCATGCTGGATGCGGCCAAGCTGCAGAAGTCGATCGAGGCCGCTGGCGGCGCCGCCGGCACCAGCAGCGCAAGCAGCAGCGACAGTTCCAAGCCGGCCCACGTCAAAGCCTTCCAGGACAAGCTCGGCAGCCACGCCGAAGAAGCCAGCCGCGCCACCGGCATCCCGGCCAAGTTCATGCTGGGCCAGGCCGCGCTGGAATCGGGCTGGGGCCGCCGCGAGATCAAGGGCCGCGACGGTACCAACAGCCACAACCTGTTCGGCATCAAGGCTGGCGCGGACTGGAAGGGCAAAGTAGTCGAAACGACCACAACGGAATACGTCAACGGCAAGGCGCAGAGCAAGGTTGAGCGTTTCCGCGCTTACGACAGCTATGCGGACAGTTTCAAGGATTACGCCAAGCTGATTGCAAGTAACCCACGCTACGAAAAAGCCCTTGCCAGTGCCAGCAGCGGCGATGCCGCCGGTTTCGCCAAAGGCTTGCAGCGCGCAGGCTACGCCACCGATCCGAACTACGCAGTGAAGCTGGCCAGCATTATCAAGAAAACACTGGCCTGATGTTACGCACGGTTGCAAAGGGCTATTTCAAGTTTCGGGTATTCTGGCCGTAAACTGTCCATATCGAGTTAAGGTAATCAGTCAATGTCTCTTCTCAGCATCGGCAAGAGCGGTTTGTTGGCAGCCCAGGCGGGCCTGTCCACCACTGGACACAACATCACGAATGCCAACGTGCCGGGCTACAGCCGCCAGACCGCCATCCAGAGCACCACGCCGCCGGTAAACACGGGCGTGGGCTTCATCGGCACGGGTACAGAAGTGTCGTCCATCCGCCGTTCCTACGACGATTTCCTGACCAAGCAGGTGTGGGGCGCGGAGGCGAATCAATCGCAAGTCGATACTTACCTGACCCAGATTAGCCAGATCGACAACTTGTTGGCCGACAGCACGGCCGGCCTGTCGCCTGCGCTGCAGGATTTCTTCAAAGGCGTGCAGGACGCCAACTCGAACCCGTCGTCGGTTGCATCGCGTGAATCGATGCTGTCCTCGGCCAATACGCTGGCCGCGCGCTTCCAGAGCCTGAACGATCGCTTCCAGGAAATCAGCGATGGCGCGACGACCCAGATCAACTCGACCATTGGCCAGATCAATTCCTATGCGACCCAGATCGCCAAGCTGAACCAGGATATTGCCCGCCTGACCAACGATCCGAACAATCCGCCCAACGACCTGCTGGACCAGCGCGACCAGCTGATCACCGAGCTGAACAAGAACGTCAAGCTGACGGTGGTGCAGGGCGACAACAATATGCTGAACGTGTCCTTCGGTACGGGACAACCGCTGGTGGTCGGCGCCAACACCTATCAGCTGGCGGCCAGCAGCTCGCCGACCGATCCGAGCCGCATTTCCGTCGGCTATCAGACGGGCAGCAAAGTTTCGCCGCTGCCGGATGATGTGTTCAACGGCGGCTCCATGGCCGGCCTGCTGCAATTCCGTAATACCGTGCTGGACAAGGCTCAGAACCAGCTGGGCCAGATCGCGGCTGGCCTGGCCACTTCCTTCAATGCGCAGCACAAGCTGGGCCAGGACCAGAACGGCGATCCGGGCCAGAACTTCTTTGGCGACATCACCGGTTTCGTCGGCTACGATTCGCGCAACTCGCCGACCAGCACGCTGAATGTGGTGGCCACGATCAAGGACGCGTCGGCCCTGACCAGCAGCGACTACGACCTGAATTTCGACGGCACGAATATGGTGCTGACGCGCGCCTCCGATGGCCAGAAGACCACCATCACGACCAATCCGCAGATTGTGGATGGCGTGGAATACAACATCAGCGGCGTACCGGCCAGCGGTGACCACGCGCTGGTGCGTCCGACCTATCAGGCAGCGCAGCAGCTGAAGGTGGTGCTGACCGACGCGTCCAAGATTGCACTGGCGGCGCCGATCTCGACGTCGGCGCCGACCACCAACAAAGGCACCGGCAAGATCGATGCGGGCAGTGTGGACCAGATCTATCTGCAGCCGGGTAACGCGCTGACGTCGCCGATTACTCTGGACTATGACCTGGCTGGCAACACCATCAACGGTTTCCCGGGCACCCAGCAGATCGACGTGACCGTGAACGGCACGACCACCAGCTATCCGGCTGGCACCACCTCGATTCCTTACACCGACGGCGCCAAGATCACCTTCGGCGGCATCAGCGTGACGCTGAGCGGCAAGCCGGCCGATAACGACACCTTTACGATTGGTCCGAATACCTCGGGTGTGGGCGACAACCGCAACGGCGTACTGCTGGCGGGCCTGCAATCGAAAAACATCCTGGACAAGGGCACCGCCACCTTCCAGGGCTCGTATGCCCAGATGGTGAACTTCGTCGGCAACCGCGCGCGCGAGGCGCAGATCGGCAGCGATGCGGCGCAGACCGCGGTGGAACAAGCCACGACCCAACAACAGAATGTATCCGGCGTGAACCTGGATGAAGAAGCTGCCAATCTCTTGCGATATCAGCAAGCCTACCAGGCGGCTGGCAAGGTGATGCAGATTGCCAGCACGCTGTTCGATACGCTGCTGCAGCTGGGCGGCTAAATATCGTCGGGCAACTGCCGTTAATAAGGCAGTGGTCCGGAAAGGAATAGAAGCATTATGGTAATGCGCATCAGCTCCAAAGCAATTTTTGATAGCGGCGTGACTCAGCTGAGCAGGCTGCAGACCTCGCTCGCCAAGACGCAGAACCAGCTGTCTTCCGGCTTGCGCGTGCTGACTCCGGCAGACGATCCGATTGCCAGCGCACGCGCGCTGGAAGTGACCCAGTCGCAGTCGATGAACGCGCAGTTCCAGACCAACCGCGACAATGCGCGCAGCTCTCTGTCCCAGGTGGACCAGGCGCTCGGTTCGGGCACCAGCCTGCTGCAGGACATCAAGACCCTGATCGTGAACGCCGGTAACGGCAGTCTGAGCCAGACCGACCGCGAAGCGCTGGCAACGGAACTGGATGGCCGTCTGGCCGACTTGATGGGCGTGGCCAACACGGCCGATGGTGCGGGCGGGTATCTGTTCGCCGGCTATCGTTCGTCCACGCTGCCATTCACGCCTACCGCAAGCGGCGCCGCCTATCAGGGCGATTCCGGCCAGCGTGAGCTGCAAGTGGGCTCCTCGCGCCAGCTACCGATCAGCGCATCCGGTGCGTCCATTTTTGAGAACAATGTCACCGGCAACGGCACTTTCCAGACCGCGGCCGACCCAGCCAATTACGGCCGTGGCGGCACCGGCGTGATCTCGCCCGGTTCGGTGAAGGACGCCAGCCAGCTGACCGGCCACCAGTATTCGATTGCCTTCACCGTGACGCCAGCAACACCCGGCACACCGGCTACTTACGCCTACAGCGTGACCGATGTGACCACGGGCAATCTGGTGACGCCAACGCCTGTGCCTTACAAGGAAGGCGAGAGTATTGCCTTTGACGGCATGCAAATGTCCGTCAGCGGCGCGCCGGCCAACGGCGATGTGTTCACGGTGGACCCAAGCCAGAACCAGTCCATTTTCAAAACCGTGAAAGACCTGATCGGTGCACTGCGCGCCGGCGGCAGCGGTCCGGCCGGACAGGCACAGCTGACCAATGCGCTGAATATCGCCAACTCGAACGTCGATTCGGCAACGGACAATATGCTGTCGGTGCGCGCAACCGTGGGCGCCAATCTGAAAGAGCTGGACTACCTGGACAGTTCCGGTGACGACTTGAAACTGCAATACGCGACGACGCTGTCGAATCTGACGGAAGTGGACCCGGTGGTTGCCATTTCCCAGTTCACGCAGCAGCAGATCAATCTGGAAGCGGCGCAGAAGTCGTACAAAGAAATCACCAGCTTGTCGCTGTTCAACTTCATCTAAGCGCTTAGCGTCAATAAAAAAAGCCGGTCGCGTGACCGGCTTTTTTTTCGCCTGGGCGGGCCGGGTTGCCCCGGCCCTTCAGCTTATTTCGCCGCCAGGATGCCGTGCAGGGCAGGGCTCTTGCGGAACCAGTCAGTGTCCGCATGCGCCAAGCCCGAAGCAGCAGCACCGCCCGCGTTCTGGAAGTGCTCGATCTGCTGTGTCAGCGAAGCGACGCTGGTGGCCAGTGTGCCGGCAGCGTTGCCCGCTGCCGCATCTGCCGGGTTCAGCATCGGCAGACTGTTTGCGGCGGTGCTGGCCGACTCCGTGTTGCCTGTGAACTCGCCAATCGCATTGCTCAGGGAATTCACTTTCGCGCGCATCGAGGTCTGGAACCACACGTCGGCCACTTCATGCTGGCTGCCGTCCGTGCTGGTGTAGCTGGACTGCTGGCCGATCCAGTTGCCGTTATCGAGCGCACTGGTGGCCTGGCCTTTCGCCGACAAGCTGGCGATGTGGAGTTCGTCCAGCGTCTTCAGCTCGCCGGATTCGCTGATGCCATCCGCATTCGCATCCACCCACACGCGCAGGTCGGCGAACGCCGCGTCCTTGCTGTCGATGACGCCATCCTTGTTGGTATCGAGGTCGCCAAGCGCATTGAAGCCATCGCTCGCCTTGCCACCACTGGACAGCGGCGACGCCGTGCCGAACAGCTCGCTGCCATCGTTGATGACCCCATCGTGGTTGCGGTCCAGTGCCAGCAAGCCGTCGCCGGAACCAACCCAGCCGGTGCTTGCCTTGTCGCCGCTGGCCGCAATGTCGAATTTCACACCCGCCGCCAACGACAGAGTGCGGATACCATTGCCATCCAGGTCCAGCACCAGCGGGCTGACCAGACCGGCAGCGTCGCGCTGGTCCGGCGTCATGGCTGCCAGCTGCGCCGTCGTCAGCGCAGCCGCCTGGGCCGAGCTGAAGGCAGCAAACTCGGTCACCGACATCGACACCAGCTGATCGCTGGTCAGCGCCTTGATCTGCGGCGACTTCAGCGCGCGCACCTGTGCGGTCGACAGGATGCTGACCTGATTGGTGGACAGGAACGTAATCTGCGTGRTCGACAGCGCACCTATCTGCGCTGTCATCAGCGAACCGATTTCGTCGGCGCTCAGGGCCTGCAGCTGGTCGGAATTCAGTGCTACCAGTGCCCGCGTGGCCAGCGTGGCAATCTGGTCGCTGGTCATGGTCGCCAGTTGCTGGGTGCCGAAACCGGTTGCCTGGGCGCCGTTAAGCTGCGACATCTGTGCCGTCGTCAGCGTATTGGCCAGCGTTGGGTCCATCGCTGCGAATTGGGCCGACGACAAGCCGCCAATCTGGCCGGTTGTGAAGACAGACAGCGTCCCTATGCTCAGCAATTGATCGGCCGTGAGGCCCTTGATCTGTGCGCTGGCCAGCGCCTGCAATGTCTTCGTGCTCAGCTGGCTGATCTGATCGGTACTCAGTTCACCGATCTGGTCGGTACGCAGCGAAGTCAGCTGAGTCGTGCTCAAGGCCTGGATCTCGCCAACAGTCAGAGCGGCCAGCTGGTCGCTGCTCRGTCCGCGCAGCGCCCCAGTGCTGAGAGCGCGTACCTGGGCGGTACTCAGCTGGTTGATCTGGTCCGTATTCAGCCAGCCAATCTGGCGGCTGCTGAGGCCGCTGACCTGCAAGGTGGTCAGCGTACTCATCTGCGGCTGATCGAAGGACGCCAGCTGGGTAGAATTCAGCGCGCCGATCTGCAGCGAGGTCAGAGGTTTCAGCGTGCTCAATGCGTCCAGCTGGGTGGCGCTGAGGGCGCCGATCTGCAGTGTGTTCAGCGCGGCGAGTTCGGTTGTCGTCAGCGCACCGATTTGCTCGCTGCTCATTATCGCAATCTGGGCGGTTTTGAGCGTGCTCAGCTGGGCCGTGGTCATCACTGCCAGGTCGCCGGCATCGATTGCCAGGATCTGGTCAGTGCTCAGCGTGCCGATCACGGACGCGGTGATCGCCTTCATTTGCTGGCCGGTCAGCGCGGTGATCTGGCTCGGACTCAGGTAGCCGAACTGCTTGCTGTTCAAGCCGGCGATCTGGGCCGTGCGCAGGGTCTGCAGGTGGCCGTCATCGAGCGACATGAACTGGTCGCTGGTCAGCGCCGCGATCTGGCTGGTGCCGAAACTGCCGAGATTGCCCATGTAGCCGAGCTGGTCGGAGGTCAGGGCACGTACTTGTACGCTGGTCATGGCATTTAGTTCGGCCGTGGACAGCGACTGCATTTGGTCGGAACCGAAGACGCTCAGCTGGTCCGTTGTCAGCGAAACGAATTGCTGCGTGGTCAGCGAAGCCAGGTCGCCGAGCTCCATCGCCAGCAGCTGGTCGCTGTTCAGGGCGCGCAGGGCGGAAGTGCTGAGCGCGCGCATTTGCTGCGAGCTCAGCGCAATGATCTGGTCGGTGGTCAGGGCCTGGCTCTGGCGGCTGGTAATGCCAGCAATCTGGGACGTGCTCAGCCCCGCGATCTGGTTGGCATCCAGCTGCGAGATGCGGTCGGTTGGCAGGGCAGCGATCTGGGTCGAGGTAAGACCCTTCAATGGGCCGAGCAGCAGGAACTGGTCAGGCGTCAGGAAGGACAACTGCAGCGTGCTCAGGGCCGCGACCTGCTTGGACGTTAATGCCATGACCTGATCGCTGCTCAGCACTGCCAATTGGTCCGAGTTCAGAGCACGGATCTCGTCGGTACGCATGGCTGCCAGATCGCCCAGTTCCAGATACTGAATCTGGGTCTGCGTCAGCGMATTGACAGCACGCGTGGACAGCGATGCCACCTGGCGTGAGCTGAGATTTGCAATCTGGTCTGGCGTCAGGTTCTGCACCTGGCCTGGACTCAAGGCGGCGATGCCCGCGGTACTCAGAGCGCTGATCTGGTCGGTTGTGATCGCCAGCAGCTGGTCAGTGGTCAGTGCTGCCACCTGAGACGATTTCAGCGCCGCCAGGTCCTGGTACTCGATCCACGGAATCTGGTCGGTAGTCAGTGCCTGGATGGTGCGGGTTGCTAGGGCGCCATACTGGGAAGTGGTAAGCGCAATCACCTGATCGCTGTTCAGGAAGCCGATCTGGGTTTGCGACAGGCCGGCGATCTGGTTGGTTTTCAGCGAGCCGATCTTGTATGGATCGAGCATGACGATCTGGTCACTGGTCAGCGCATGCATTTGCGCGCTGGTCAGGCTGATCAGGGTGGGCAATGCAGCGATCTGGTCTGTGCTTAGCAGGTTAATCTGATTGGTGCGCAGGGCAGCGATCTCAACGGATGTCAGCGAACTGATCTGATCGGTGCTGAGGGTCAACAATTGGTCGCTGGTCAGCGACGCCACCTGCGCCGTCTTCAGAGCAGCCAGGTCGCCGAACTCGATAAATGGAATCTGATCCGTGGTCAGGGCTGCAATGGTGCGCGTGGATAGCGCACCGTACTGCGTCGCGGTCATGGCGATAATCTGGTCGCTGGTCATCACCGCGATCTGGACCGGCGTCAGCGCGGCGATCTGCTTCGTGCTCAGCGCCACCAGGTCGTCGGTGGTCAGTGCCAGGATGCGGTCGGTGCTGAGAGCGGCAATCTGCTGGGTCGTGTAATCGATGACATTGCCCAGTGCAGCCAGCTGGGCCGGCGTCAGCGCCGCCAGCTGGGTTGGCGACAGCACGGCGATTTCCTGGCTGGTCATCGCGCGCAGCTGGTCCGTGGTCAGCGCCTGCATCTGGTCGGTGGTGAAGGCGGTGATCTGCAGCGTATTCATGGCCTTCAGATCCGGCAATTCGATGGCCTGGATCTGGTCGGTAGTCAGTCCGCGAATCGTGAACAGGTTCAGAG
>NZ_JBFRDW010000012.1:0-24511 GCF_052113985.1 Pseudoduganella sp. RAF53_2
GGACTAGCCGGGCTTCTCTCTGAATGKTGGCGGARYGGACGGGGCTCGAACCCGCGACCCCCGGCGTGACAGGCCGGTATTCTAACCAACTGAACTACCACTCCATTTCTTCTCAGTGTGACTGGTGGGCGTTGAGAGGGTCGAACTCCCGACCTAATCCTTGTAAGGGATCCGCTCTACCAACTGAGCTAAACGCCCCTGCCTTCACTGTCGAACGTTTGTCACAACGTTCGGAAGAGGCCGTATTCTACTGTGGCTTTTCGGGATCGTGCAAGCGTTTTTCGAAAATAATTTGTGGTTATTGCGAAACGCCAAGTTCCGACAAGATCCACGCCGTTTCAAAAGCACGCTCTTCCAGCGCGTTGTAGCGGCCCGAAGCGCCGCCGTGGCCGGCGCCCATATTCACCTTCAGCAATAGCGGATTGCTGTCCAGTTTGAAGGCACGCAGCTTGGCCACGTACTTGGCCGGTTCCCAGTACATCACCTGGCTGTCGTTCAGCGCCGTGGTCACCAGCATGGCCGGGAAATTGGCATAGGTGATGTTGTCATAAGGACTATAGCTGCGCATATAGTCGTAAGCCGGCTTCTGGTTCGGATCGCCCCATTCCAGATATTCGCCCGTGGTCAGGGGCAAGGTCGGGTCCATCATGGTATTCATCATGTCGACGAAGGGCACGCCTGTATGCACCGCATGGAACAGATCCGGCCGCATATTCACCACCGCGCCCATTAACAGTCCGCCCGCACTGCGCCCCTCGATGGCGAGGCGCGGCGTGCTGGTCCACTTTTCCCGGATCAGGTATTCGGCGCAATCGATAAAATCGGTGAAGGTGTTTTTCTTCTTCATCAGCATGCCATCGTCATGCCAGGACTCGCCCATCTCGTTGCCGCCACGGATTTGGGCCGTGGCGTAAATCACGCCGCGTTCCAGCAGGCTTAGCCGCGGCAGGTTGAAGCGCGCTTCGGATGGTGCACCGTAAGCGCCGTAGCCATACAGCAGCAGCGGCGCTGTGCCATCCAGTTTCACGCCCTTCTTGTAGGCCACCCATATCGGCACCTTCACGCCGTCGCGCGCGGTAGCCCACAGGCGCCTGGTTTCATACTGGCTGAAATCGAATCCGCCCGCGATTTCCTTTTGCTTCAGCACTTTGAGTTCGCCCGTCTTCATATTCACTTCCAGCACGCGCGGCGGTGTGATCGGCGATTCGTAGGAGAGCATATAGCCGGTAGAAGTGTATTCCGGCGTGCCGTCGAAGCCCGGCCTGCGCTCGCCGCTGGACCAGTACACCGGATCGTCGAATTTCACCGTCTGCCATTTCTTCGTGCTGAAGTCGTAGATACGCGTGAGGTTCAGCGCCTTCGACTTTTCGCTCACCACGAGGAAGTTCGCATAAGGCTCGATCATCTCCACCAGCACGTCGTTGTTATGCGCCACCAGCGTAGTCCACTTCTTCGGGTTGGCCAGGGTTGCTGTCACCACGCGGAAGTTCTTCGCATCCTTGTTGGTCAGGATGTAGAGCAGGCCGTTGCGGTGCTCGACGTAATAACGGTGGCCCTTTTCGCGTCCCAGCACGGTGCGGAAGGTGCCGGTCGCTTCGGTGGCTGGCAGCATGCGCACTTCGGTGGTGTCTGTGGCCTGGTGGTCGAGGAAGATCACCTTGTGGTCGCGGCTGGGACGCACTTCGAGGCTGAACTGCTCCACCGTTTCGTTGAACAGCTGCTGGGACTTGCCATCCACGTTCAGCCGGAACAGGCGGTCTGCGCGCTTGGTGGTGGCGTCCTCCTGCACCACGAACAAATTTCTGTTATCGGCAGCCCAGGCCATGGAACGCGCGCGCGGCATGCTGGCGCCGAGCAGTTGGCCGGTCTTCAGGTCCTTGATGTGCAGATCGTACTGGCGAAAGCCCGTGGTGTCGGTCATATACGCCAGCAGCGTTTCGTCCGGACTGACGGCGGTCGCTTCCAGCATGAAGAAGGCGTGGCCTTCCGCCAGCGCGTTCYGATCCAGCAGCAGTTCTTCCGGCGCCTTGTCGTCGTAGGACAGGTCCGGCGCCGCACGGCGCCGTACATTCAGCGGATATTGCTTGCCTGCTTCGATGCGCGTGTAATAGTAGTAATGACCGCGCCGCGTCGGCACCGAGAGGTCGGTGGGCTGGGTGCGCGCTTTGAACTCCGTGAACAGCTTGTCCGCCAATGGCTTGATATCGGCCGTCATGGCCGCGGTGTAAGCGTTTTCGGCGTTCAGCTGGGCCAGCACGGCGGGGTCCTGCTTGTCCTGCAGCCAGCGGTACTCGTCGGTGACTTCCTCGCCATGGCGCATGGTCAGGTACTGGCCCTTGGTGGCGACGGGCGGCGTGGGCGGCTCGGCAGCGGCCGCGCTGAGCGAGAGTAGAGCAAGGACTGCGATCAATTGTCGGGTCACTTTGAACTCCTGTGATATTTTGTGCAATGATTCTAGAGTCATGGGAATAAAAAGCAAATGCCAATGAACCCAATCGAAACGCTCTACGGACGCGTGGGCCGCCGCCTCGTGCCCTTCCTATTCCTTTGCTACGTGGTGGCCTACCTGGACCGCGTCAACGTCGGCTTTGCCAAGCTGCAGATGCAGGCTGACCTCGGGCTGTCGGAGACGGTGTACGGCCTCGGCGCCGGCATCTTCTTCATCGGCTACTTCCTGTTCGAGGTACCGGCCAATCTGCTGATGACGCGGGTCGGCGCGCGGCGCTGGATCGCACGCATCATGGCCAGCTGGGGCGTGGTGTCGGCGGCGATGATGTTCACCACCAGCACGCATAGCTTCTATGTACTGCGCTTCCTGCTCGGTGCGGCGGAAGCCGGCTTCTTCCCCGGCGTAATTCTGTACCTGACCTACTGGTATCCGGCGCGGCGCCGCGCGCGGATCGTCGCCATCTTCATGAGCGCGATTGCGGTGGCGGGTGTGCTGGGCGGGCCGATGTCAGGTGCGATCATGAGCGGGCTGGCGGGCGTGTCAGGCCTGAAAGGCTGGCAGTGGCTGTTCCTGCTGGAGGGCTTACCGTCCATCGTGGTCGGCGTCTGGGCCTTGTGGTATCTGGATGACAGCATCGACGATGCCATGTGGCTGGACGATGAACAGAAGGCCATGCTGAAGCAGGAGCTGGCCGCCGATAACGAATCACCGCGTACGCAATGGACGCTGCGCCACGTCTTCGGCAGCAGCCGCGTGTGGATGCTGGCCCTGATTTACTTCCTCTTCGTGATGGGCCTTTACGGCGTGAGCTTCTGGCTGCCGCAATTGATCCGCAACAGCGGCGTGCAAGATGTGCTGAGCGTCGGCCTGCTGACCGCCATCCCTTACGGCATCGCGGCGGTGGTGATGATCGCGTCCGCCCGCCATTCCGACCGTACCGGCGAGCGCCGCTGGCATGCCGCGATTGCCGCTTTCGCTGGCGCTGCGGGCCTGGCCATCACCAGTCACACCAGCGATCCGTTGACCTCGATGATGGCACTGAGCCTGGCCACGGCGGGCATCCTGAGCACCTTCCCGGTGTTCTGGAGCCTGCCCACCTCCATGCTGGGCGGCACCGCAGCGGCGGCGGGCATTGCCATCGTCAATTCGGTCGGTAACCTGGCAGGCTTCCTCAGTCCCTACATGGTGGGCGCCATCAAGGACGCCACGCACAGCACGACGCAGGGCATGATGGTGCTGGCTGCCAGCCTGCTTGCGGGCGGCGTGCTGGTGCTGCTGTGCGTGAACCGGAGGAACGAGGTGCTTTGATTACCTGGCACGTAATCGCCGTGCCGTGCTGATTTCCCGAGAATGAAGTCACTTCATCACTTCTCAAGGAGATCGGAAATGAGCAAAGCCCGCGCAATCGCCCAGCAATACCTGGCCGTCTGGAATGAACGCGACGCCGCCGCGCGCCGCGCCAGAGTGGCGGAACTCTTCACGCTGGAAGCCGAGTACAAAGATCCGCTGATGAAAAGCGCCGGCCACGAAGGCCTGGACGCCATGATCGCCGACGCCCAGGAACACTTCCCCGGCCACCGTTTCGCCCTGCATGGCACGCCGGATGAACACAACGACGTGATCCGCTTCTCGTGGAACCTGGCCACGCCCGGCGCCGAGCCGATTGCCAAAGGCACCGACGTCGCCACGGTGCATGCGGACGGCCGCCTGAGTAGCGTGACCGGCTTCATCGACTACTTCGCGCAGTAAGGGGAGTCCGCCATGACCGCCTACAAAGCTTCAGGCGCCCATATCGTGGAGCCCAACTTCATTCGCACCGCCGATGGCGTGAACCTGTTCTACCGCGACTGGGGCGATGGCAAGCCGGTCGTCTTCGTGGGCGGCTGGTCGCTGCCATCGGACCAGTGGAACTACCAGATGCTGGCGCTGCTGGAACAGGGCCTGCGCGTGATTGCCTTCGACCGCCGCGGCCATGGCCGTTCCAGCGATCCGGGCCGCGGCTATCAGCTCGACACGCTGGCCGATGATCTGGCCGCCGTGCTGGAAGCGCTGGACCTGCACGAAGCCACGCTGGTGGCGCACTCGATGGGCTGCAATGAGGTGGTGCGCTACCTCACCCGCCACGGCGACGGGCGCATCGAAGCCGCCGCTCTGCTGGGCACCATGACGCCGGACTTCCGCGCTGCCGGCGACATGTTCGAACACTTCCGCCGCGAGCAGCTGTCGAAAGATTTCCCGTTGTGGATAGACGAGAACATCGATCCCTTCGTCCCCGGCGTCACACAAGGCCTGAAGGACTGGCTGCGCGGCCTGGCGCTGCAAACTTCCGCGCAAGCCCTGTATGAATGCAACCGCGTGGTACAGCATGCGGACATGCGCGACGAAATGCGCCGTATCGGCATCCCCACGCTGCTGATCGCCGGCACACAGGATGTGAGCGCGCCGTTCGAACTGACGGCGAAGCCCAGCATGGACCTGCTGCCCAACGCACGCCTGCGCGTGTACGAGGGCGCGGCACATGGTATGTTCCTCACCCATATGCAGCGCGTGAACGGCGACTTGATTGAATTCATCCTGGGGAGAAAATGACCGAACAGTATTTCAGCGACTACGCACAGGCCATGAAGTATTGGCGTACCAAGCGCGGTTACAGCCAGCTGCGCCTCTCCACTGAAAGCGGCGTTTCGCAGCGCCATATCAGCTTCCTCGAAAGCGGACGATCGCAGCCAAGCCGCGAGCTGATTCTCAAGCTGGGCATGACGCTCGATATCCCGCTGCGCCAGCGCAATGTGATGCTGCTGGCGGCGGGCTTCGCACCGGCTTACCAGGAGCGCAGCCTGTCCGATCCCGAGATGGCGGCGGTGCGCCAGGCGCTGGACTTCATGCTGCAGCAGCAGGCGCCGTATCCCGCGCTGGTGGTGGACCGCCTGTGGAATCTGCAAATGCACAACGGCCCTGCTGCGGCCATGATGTCCTGGATTCTCGGCCTGCCGGACAACACGCCTCTACCCAGCGTGAACGTGGTAAAGCTGACGCTGGACCCAAATGGGGTACGTCCCTATTTAGCAAACTGGGAAGACGTTGCCACCGATCTGCTGCAATGGATTCAGCGCGAAGCGATGGGCGATGGTCCCGGCAGCGAAGCCACGCGCCTGCTGGAAGACTTGCTGGCCATGCCCGGCGTGCGCGCTGCCGCCGCTGCGCCGAACCTGGAGCGCCGCGCGCTGCCCTTCCTGCCCTTCACGGTGCGCAAGGATGGCACGGAGCTGAATCTGTTCACCACCATCACCACTCTCGGCACGCCGCATGATGTGACGGTGCACGAGCTACGGCTGGAAGCTTTCTTCCCGGCGGATGAAGCCACGGCGCAGTGGTTCAAAGCTCGGGCGGCGCCGGGCAATCGTCAGCATTCTTAGAATTCCTCCCATTCATTCGCATCCGTCGTGGCGGCGCTGGCGGTGGGGCGCCGCGTAGGCGTCGGCCGGGCTTTGTGTGCCAGCTGTTTCTGCGCTGCCGCGGACGATGGCAGTGCCGCGCGTACTGGCACGGCTGCCGGGGGCGGCGGAACCGGCGAACGTGGCAGGGCCTGGCTGACGTCGATCTTGAAGACCGCAACCGCCTGCTGCAGCTGCACGGCCTGCTCCTGCATGCTGCGTGCCGCGGCGGCGGCTTCCTCAACCAGCGCGGCATTCTGCTGGGTGACCGAGTCCATCTCGGCCACGGCAGTGTTGATTTGCTCGATGCCGGCCGTCTGTTCATTGCCCGCGTTGGCGATTTCGCTCATGATGCCTGCCACCTGCTGCACCGAGTCGACGATACGCTGCATAGCCGCGCCAGCCTGGTCCACCAGCTTGCCGCCCGCATCCACTTTCGCCACCGAATCGTCGATCAGCGCCTTGATCTCGCGCGCTGCCTGCGCCGATCGGTGCGCCAGCGTGCGTACCTCGCCCGCCACCACCGCAAAGCCGCGCCCCTGCTCGCCCGCGCGCGCCGCTTCCACGGCGGCGTTGAGGGCCAGGATGTTGGTCTGGAAAGCGATACCGTCAATGACGCCGATGATGTCCACAATGCGCGCCGAGCTATCCTTGATGGCGCCCATGGTTTGCACCACTTCGCTCACCACTTGTCCGCCCTGGCTGGCGTGATCGGCGGCGGACACCACCAGCTGATTCGCCTGCCGCGCATGGTCGGCGTTCTGGCGCACGGTGGAGGTCAGCTCTTCCATGGAGGACGCAGTTTCTTCCAGCGCCGCGGCCTGCTGCTCGGTGCGGCGCGACAGGTCCAGGTTGCCCGCGGCGATTTCCGCCGTGCCGGTGGTGATGGTATCGGTGCTGTTGCGCACCGAGCCGACCGTGCGGGTCAGCGCCGCCACCATTTCCTTCAGCGCGTTCAGCAGCCGTCCCGTTTCATCCTTGCGCTCGACCTCGATGCGGCTGGTGAGATCGCCCTGGGCCACCGTTTCCGCCAGATCCACCGCCTGGTTGATGGGCGTAGTGACGGAGCGCGTAATCAGCCAGCCGGCGAGAATCGACAGCAGTGTCGCCACCACCAGCTGGCCGACCATCAGCCAGGTGGCCTCCTGCGCCGTGTCTTCCGCCTTGGCGCCGTCTTCATTCATCAGTTTGCCCTGGAAGGCGAGAATCGCATCGAGCTTGCCAAAATACGCGTTCTGCGCCGGGACCATATCGCTGAACATGTACTGGATGGCGCCGTCGCGGTCGCCGCCCTGGAAGCGTTTCAGCACTTCGTCGCGCTTGGCCTTGTAGTCGAGGAAGGCCTGAGTCTCTTCCGCAAACAGGCGCTTGGCCTCGGCGCTGCGGATGATCTGCTCCAGCTTATTGGCGGCTTCGGCGCCGCTGCGGTCCGACTCGGCCATGCTGGCGAGGAATGCGGCCGACTTGCCGGCATCCGGTTCCAGCATTGCGTTGCGCAGCGATTGCGCGGAGCGGTTGGAATGGCTGCGCATCTCATTGGTCAACACCACCTTCTGGTAGCGGTCGCTGACCAGCTTGCCGGTCAAATCTGAAATCTGCTGGATGCGCCCGATGCCGGTGAAGGACATCAGCAGCATGATCAGGATCGTCACTGCAAAACCAAGGGCCAGCCGGGCGCCAATTTTCAGGTTTGAAAGTGTCATCGCTATCCTCCGGGGGGAGCACTCATCGTATGCTTTTTCACGAGAGGCTGGCTCTCTGTTGAATACTGGATATAATTACAGTATTTCAACAGCCATTCATCCTCCCGCATGAGCAGGCCGCGCCGTATCGCCCACCTCGACATGGATGCGTTTTACGCGTCGGTGGAGCTGTTGCGCTATCCGGAATTACGCGGCCAGCCGGTCGTGATTGGCGGCGGTTCGCGCCATCAGCCTCGGCAGTTAGATGATGGCACGAAGCAGTTTTCCCGATTGCGCGACTATGTAGGACGTGGCGTAGTGACCACATCCACCTATGAAGCGCGCGCCCTCGGCGTGTTTTCGGCGATGGGCACGATGAAAGCCGCTGCCCTGGCGCCGGATGCCATCCTGCTGCCGACCGACTTCGAGTCCTATCGCAAATATTCACGCCTGTTCAAGGCGGCGGTGGCGTCCATCGCGCCGCAGATCGAGGACCGCGGCATCGACGAGATCTACATTGACCTCAGCGATCTGCGCGAGGACACGCGCGAGCTGGGCCAGCGCCTGAAGGCTGCGGTGAAGGAAGCCACCGGCCTGACCTGCTCGATCGGCATCGCGCCCAACAAGCTGCTGGCCAAGATCTGCTCCGACCTGGAAAAGCCGAACGGGCTGACCATCATTTCCCACGACGATGTGCCGGCCCGCATCTGGCCGCTGCCGGYGCGCAAGGTSAACGGCATCGGCCCCAAGGCGGCCGCCAAGCTGTCCGCGTTGGGCATTGAAACCGTGGGTCAGGTGGCGGCGGCTGATGCCCGCCTGCTGCAGGAACATTTCGGCCTGAATTACGCGGAATGGTTGCAGCGCATCTCCCACGGCCACGACGAACGCGAAGTGGCGACGCGCTCCGAGCCCAAGGGCATCAGCCGCGAAACGACGTTCGAGCGCGATCTGCACGCGCGGCAGGACCGCGGCGAGCTGTCCGAAATCTTCACCCGCTTGTGCACAAAGCTGGCTGAGGACCTGGCGCGCAAGCGTTATGCGGGCCGCACCATCGGCATCAAGCTGCGCTACAGCGACTTCCGCACAGTCACGCGCGACGTGACCTTGCCGCTGCCGACCGCCGATGCCGCCGCCATCCGCCGTGCGGCGGGCGAGTGTCTGCGCCGTGTGCCGCTGGACCTGAAACTGCGTCTGCTCGGCGTGCGCGTGTCGGCGCTGTCGCCGTTGGATGAGCTGGGCGCCGCGCCACCGCCCAGGCAGGGCGATCTTTTCGCCAGTCTGTGAGAATCCGAGAGTATTTCAGCCTGCAAGCGACCGCATAATGCCGGCGCGAGCCGGGGAATTGTGCCGCCGGCTGCGAACTGGAATTTGCCGATGGATCGAACGCTGTCCCTCCAGCGCCGCGCCCTGCTGCCCGCGCTCGCGCTGCTGCATCTCGCCGCTTTAATGGCCCTGCAACGCCCATTGCCGCGCCCGGCCGCAGAGCGCGTCCAGCGCGAAGGCGAGCTGGTATTCCTGCTGCCGGCGCCGCCAGCGCCCATCCACCCCCGGCTCGCAGCGCACCCGCCGCTCCCGGACCGGCGGACGCTGCTGTCCACGCCGACACATGCAGCCGCCCCGATCGCGCCGCCGCCCTCATCCGCGCATGTATCCGCGCCCCCTGTTCGGCCGACCGTCCCTATAGAGCCGCCGCCATCAACCGCGCGACCTTCGACGCCGTTTGCCCCGCCGGCCGCCGCGGTCGAGTCGCAGCCGCTATCCGCACCCGCACCCGCACCCGCACCTGCACCCGCACCCGCGCCGCCTGCCGCCGCCGCTGCCGCTGCCGACCCTTCCGCAGCGCCGCCCTCCGCGGCATCGCTGCCCCTCACGCTTCCGGTCGACGACCCTTTCGCCAAGCCGCACGGCGGCCCGGACACCCTGCTCGCCAAATCCCGCCGCGCCGTCGCGGCCATCGACCGTGACTTGCGCAGGGAGCGTCACTTCCCGGCGGTGACGAAAGAGCCCGAGCTCGCTACAAAGATCGCCGCCGCCGGTGTCGACCGCGGATTCGGCATGACGGAGCGCGTGTTGCCAAATGGCGACGTGATCACCAGGGTGCGTACGCTCTTTACCAGCTACTGCGTGCTGAAGTCCGGCCCCAACCCGCCGCCCGGAAGATCACCCGGACAAACATTAATCGTGACCTGTCCGAAATGAGCCATGTAAAATGTCGTTCCTTTTAAATGCTCAGTAAGGCAAGCACCAGTTATGTGGTTCAAGAATCTCCAGATCTACCGTCTGCCCGCGCCGTGGGCGTTTACTCCCGAACAACTCGAAGAAGCTCTGCAGCCGCATTCCTTCACGCCCGCCAACAGCAATGAGCTGATGCGCCAGGGCTGGGACAAGCCGCGTCCGAACGGCGGCCTGGTCCACGTGGTCAACAAGCAAATGCTGATCGTGCTCGGCACCGAGAAAAAGCTGCTGCCGTCCACTGTGGTGAACCAGGTGGCCAAGGCCCGTGCCGCTGAGTTGGAAGAACAACAAGGTTTCGCTCCTGGCAAGAAAGCCATGAAGGAACTCAAAGAGCGCGTGCACGACGAGCTGCTGCCGCGCGCATTCACCATCCGCAGCAATGTGTGGACCTGGATCGACCCGGTCAACGGCTGGCTGGTGGTCGATGCTGCCAGCCCGGCCAAGGCCGATGACGTGATCAAGCACCTGCTGAAGGCCGTCGACCGCATGCCGCTGGAATCGCTGCGCGTGCAGCGCTCCCCGGTCGCAGTGATGACTGCCTGGCTGCAGGAAGACGAAGCGCCGGCCGGCTTCACCGTCGACATGGACACCGAATTGCGCGCCACCGGCGAAAGCAAGGCCGCCGTGCGCTATGTGCGCCACACCCTGGAGCCGGAAGAAGTCCGCCGCCACATCGCCGCCGGCAAGCAGTGCACCCGCCTGGCCATGACCTGGGACAGCAAGATCAGCTTCGTGCTGACCGAAGCCCTGGCCATCAAGGGCGTGAAGCCGCTGGACGTCATCAAGGAAAACGAAACCTCCACCCGCAACGACGAAGAGCGTTTCGACGGCGACTTCATGCTGATGACAGGCGAACTGTCCAAGCTGATGAAGGACGTGGTGGAAGCCCTCGGCGGCGAAGCGACCGCGTAATGGATCGCGGCACTGCGCCGCGATAGCAGTTCGTAGGGCGGATCATCGATCCGCCGTCCGGAGCAGCCGCGAACAGTATTCGTAAGCTCGCTCCGCCGGCACATTCGTCGCCCCCAGCAGCAAGCCCTGCGGCGCCTGATCGGGCGCCGCGAACCATCCCGACAGCGCCGATGGCGTGAAGCCCGCCGCACGCGCGGCCACCAGCGCGTCGCCATCCCTGGACACTTCCAGCAGCACCGACAATCCGGCCGGCACATTGCGCGCGCCCAGTTGGTCCAGCGCCCGCGCTATTGCCATCCTGCGCTCGCCGTATAAACGCTTCATATGCCGCAAATGGCGCAGATACAGTCCACTGCGCAGGAACTCCGCCACCGCCAGCTGCACCGTGGGCGATGGCGCCGGATACAAGGTGGCCGCAGTTTCCACGAAGCGACCCACCAGCGACTGCGGGACGACCAGAAAGCCCACGCGCAGAGCGGGGCTGAGCGTCTTGCTGAAGGTCCCGATGTGCAGCACCCTTCCCGCGCGGTCGAGCGCCGCCAGGGCCGGTGCAGCGCGGGCCTGCAGCTGCAGCTCGCCCATGTAATCGTCCTCGATAATCCAGGCGCCCGCTTGCGCCGCCCAGTCCAGCAGCGCCAAACGCCGCGGCAGGGCCAGCGTGACGCCCAGCGGTGCCTGCTGGCCCGGCGACACGATTGCCAGTGATGCATCGCCGGCCAGTTCCATCCCCACGTCGACCTGCACGCCGTCCTGATCAACCGGCACGGGCACTGCCTGCATACCGGCCAGTGCCAGTCCGTCGCGTGAAACCGGATAGCAAGGGTTCTCAATCCAGGCGCGTTCGCCATGCAGCGACAGCACTTGCAATGCAAACGACAACGCGCCTGCGTGGCCATTGGTGATGAACACCTGCTCCGGTGCGCAATCCATGCCGCGCGCGATGCACAGGTAAGCCGCGATCTCCGCGCGCAGCTCGGCCTCGCCGCAGCGGTCAGGATAGGTGAGCGGCGACGCCGCCGCGCGGCGTGCGGAACGCGCCATGATGCGCGACCAGGTCTTGTAGGGGAAGGCATCCTGCGCCGGCACCGCGACCTGGAAGATGCCAGGCCGAGCGGCAGCGCCGCGCCGCGGGATTACGCCGGAATCAGCGCCGGCGTGGACGCCGCGCATATCGGCCCCGCGCTGCGCCTGCATTGGCAGAACGGGTTGCGCCGCCACATGGCTGCCCGCCGCGCCAGCCGTGGAAATCAGCTGCTCGTCGCGCAGCACTTCATACGCCAGCCGCACCGTGCCGCGTGCAACGCCCAGCTGTGTGGCCAGATCCTGCCATGACGGCAGGCGCGCGCCGGGGGCGAGGCGTCCATCGCGAATGGCGTTACGTACGCCAGTGCTGATCTGCTCCGTCAACGAAACGGCGGCCTTGCGGTCGATGGCGATGGGAAGATGGTACATAGATTTGGATCGATCTTGCGTCTTTTTATTGAACCGCCACAAAAGTACCATGAAATCATCAAATTCCTGAGGATGACCATGAAAGCACTCATCGTTTCTCTGCTGCTGGCCGCGGCACTGCCAGCCTTCGCCGCCGACGTTTCCGGCAGCGGCAATGACCGCGCCCGTTCAGCTGGACAGCGCCTGATCGGCCAGCCCGGCCCCGCTGCCACGCTGACCACCATCGATGGCGAACGCATCGAACTGGCCAGGTATTACGGCAAGCAGCCGGTCTATCTCAAATTCTGGGCTACCTGGTGCGTGCCTTGTCGCGAGCAGATGCCGGCCTTCGAAAAAGCCTATCAACAGTACAAGGGAAAGATCGCCGTGGTGGCTGTGAACGCGGGCTTCAGCGACAAGGAGCCGGACGTGCGCGCCTACCGCGAGAAGTTCGGCATCCACATGCCGATCGTGATCGATGACGGCAGCCTCGCCGGCCAGCTGAATTTGCGCGTGACGCCGCAGCATGTGGTGATCGGACGCGATGGCCGCATCGTGCACATTGGCCACCTGCACGACAAGGCGCTGGAAGATGCGCTGGCCAAAGTGGCGAATGACGACAGCGCGCCTTCTGCGTTGCCGCTGGCGCCTGCCGTAGCAAGCCAGGCGTCGCTGAAGCTGGGCGATGCAGTAAGCGCCTTGTCCGCAACAACCATCGACGGCAAGGCCTACGCGCTCAAGCCTGGCAAGCCGCGTGCGCTGGTGTTCTTCTCGCCCTGGTGCGAATCCTATCTGCGTGACAGCAGGCCTGCCGTGGCGCAGGCCTGCGCACGGGTCCGCGAACAATCCACGAAACTGGCGAAAGCGCCCGGTGTGGAGTGGCTGGGTGTAGCCGCACCGATCTGGGCCAGCGAGAAGGAAGTCGCGGGTTATGGCAAGAGCAAGAAGCCCGGCATGCCGCTGACGCTGGATAAATCCGGCGAGATCTTCAAAGCCTTTGGCGTGCGCGATATCCCGAGCGTGGTGTTGATCGATGCTAAAGGCCGCGTGGCGCGCGTGCTGGGTCCGGATGACAAGGATCTGCCGTCGGCCGTGCAAACCCTGAGGATGCAGTGATGCGCCGCCTACCGCTGTTTTTGGTCCTGCTGCTGGCGCTTCTGTGCTTCGGCCGCACGGCGCTGGCTGCTGATGATTTCCTTGAGCCGGAGGCAGCGTTTCGCGTCTCGGCGCGCATGGTCGATAGCGCGCATGCCGAGGTGCGCTTCGACATCGCCGAAGGCTACTACATGTACCGTGAACGCTTCGCCTTTTCGGCACGCGGCGCCCAGCTTGGTGCAGCCGTTCTCCCTGCCGGTAAGGTGAAATTCGACCAGACGTTCGGCAAGCAAGTGGAGACTTATCGGCACGCCGTGGCGATCACCGTGCCGGTCACCGCGTCCGGCCCGTTTACGCTGACTGCGAACAGCCAGGGATGCGCCGACGCAGGCTTGTGCTACTCGCCGATGGAAACCACGCTGCAGCTCGATCCCGCCGGCGCCGCCCCCGCCACCACGCCTGCCGCCGCTTCTGTCTCGCCCGCGACGCCAGCCGCAGGCGATGATGTGACCGGCATTGGCGCGGCGCTCGCTGGCGGCAGGCTGATCGCGATCGTCCCGCTATTTCTGCTGCTCGGTCTTGGCCTGGCGTTCACACCCTGCGTGCTGCCGATGGTGCCAATCCTGTCGTCTATCATCATGGGCCAATCGGGGAAGATAGATCGCAAGCGCGGGCTGGCGCTGTCCGGCGCCTACTCGCTCGGCATGGCCTTGGTGTACACGGCGCTGGGCGTAGCCGCGGGACTGGCAGGCGAAGGCCTTGCCGCGAGCCTTCAGAAGCCGTGGGTACTGGGGGTGTTTGCGCTGCTGATGGTTGCGCTGTCGCTGTCCATGTTCGGTGTCTATGAACTGCAGGTGCCATCCGTACTGCAAAGCCGGTTGACCAGCGCGTCCAGCCGGCAAAGCGGCGGCAGGCTGGCGGGCGTATTCGTGATGGGCGCCATCTCCGCGCTGATTGTCGGCCCCTGCGTCGCCGCACCGCTGGCCGGAGCGCTGGTTTACATCAGCCAGACGCGCAACGTCATCATCGGCGGTGCTGCACTGTTTTCAATGGCGGCAGGCATGAGCGTGCCGCTGCTGCTGGTGGGCGTATCGGCGGGCAGCCTGCTGCCGAAAGCCGGTGCATGGATGACGCGTGTGAAAAGCGTCTTCGGGGTGCTGCTGCTCGCCATGGCCGCTTGGTTTGCATCGCCGTTGCTGGCTTCCGAAAAGCACGACACCCGATTCCAGCGCATCAAAACGGTGGCTGAATTGGATGCTGCGCTGGCGTCGGCGGGAAGCAAGCCGGTCATGCTCGACTTCTACGCCGACTGGTGCGTGTCCTGCAAGGAAATGGAAAAGCTGACCTTCCCCGACCGCGCCGTGCACGACAAGATGTCGCGCGCCGTCCTGCTGCAAGCTGACGTCACCGCCAACACGCCGCAAGACAAAGCCTTGCTGAAGCGCTTCGGCCTCTTCGGCCCACCAGCGATCATCCTGTTCGCGCAAGGCAAAGAAGCCAAGCGCGTCATCGGCTACCAGGACGCAGCGACCTTCAGCCGCTCCCTGGCTGCAATCGATTAGAGCGGCTGGAACACGCCGGCGGCCTTGTTCTTCTGCACATTGTCCCAGGCGAAGATCTGGCCGTTCATGGCGACATACACGCCAGGCGGCAGAGTTTGCGCGACGCCGCAGGCGAAGCCCATGTTGAAGAAGGCGTCGGAGTTGTCGATTTCGTAGGGAATCATGGCGCCGGTGAAGACGATGGTTTTGTCCGTGACAGCCGGGCCGAGAACGGCCGCGGTTTCCTTCATCGTGTCGGTGCCATGGATGATGACGATGGCTTTTTCGGTGGCGTTTTTGCACGCGGCGAGCACCCGCTCGCGGTCGGCATCGACCATATCCAGCGAGTCGAGCAGGGACACGACTTCCAGTGCGCAAGGCGTGGTGATGCGGGCGCGGGCGATGGCGGCGGGCAGGTGGCTGTCGGCAAATTCGAGCTTGCCATTCAGTTCGTTGTAGTGCTTGTCAAAGGTGCCGCCAGTGGCGATGATGCGCAGAGTCATGATGAAATAGAATGGTGAGGTGAACGGGCTGAATTCTAGCCGAATTTACCTTTCATTCCGCCCAATCGTTGAGTACACTGCCTTCTTTGCCTGGCACCCGACCATGAAAGCGCTCGCACCCGGAACCGTGATTTTCCACCGCTACCGCGGCTATGGCGTCATCACGGCTGTCAACCTGCTAACGGGATGGATTTCCGCTCGCTTCGGCAGCGAGTCGCGTACGCTCGACTTGAATCTTTCTACCGACGAAGTGCAATTCGCGGACGGCGAAGCGATCCTGTTCCGCCGCGCCCCACCGGATCGCATGCCGCACGCGCGCCTGATGGCCGTGGTGCGCGAGCTGCACAAAGCAGGCTATCAAAAACTTTATTTGTATTCCTGGCCCAAGCCGTCCGGCCTGCATTGGCGCTGGCATCTGTTCACCGGTCCGCGCGACTGGATGCAGCGTTCCTGGCGCGAAGGCTGGTACGGTTCGGGCGCCGATTACAACGTCAATCCGGTGATGGGCTGGGGCGATCAGCCGGGCGCGTCGACCGAAGAACTGATCCACGCGCTAGCGAAATTCGATCCACAGGGATTGGCGCAGGCGTTGGGCAAAGATGAAGACCACACCGCATGGTTCGCCGAGGTGTGCGACGCGCTGCTGCCGGGCTATATGTACAGCCTGAACATGGAACGTCCCGCAGGCGCGCCGCTGACCGACATGCCGGCCGTGCCAGTAATCCCCGTGCGCGCATCGCTGCCGCCGTATGAAGGCCCGACCATTCAATGGCCGCCGGGTTGGCAGGGCTTGTGGAGCAAGGTGCACGCCATGCCCGCACGCCACCCCAACCTGACCGGCGTTCCCGAAACTTAATTCGCCCGGATGTAGTCCACCAGATTCTGGAAAGCGTGGGTGAAGTACAGCTCATAGCTGTCCTTTTCCACATAGCCGAGGTGGGGCGTCGCCAGCACATTCGGCATGCGCAGCAGCGGTGAATTTTCCGGCAGCGGTTCTGTTTCAAACACATCGACCGCCGCAAAACCTGGACGTCCCTGCCGCAGCGCATCTTCCAGCGCGCCTTCCACCACCAGCTCGGCACGGCTCGTATTCACGAACAGCGCGTCTGGCTTCATGCGCGCCAGATCTTCCGCGGTAACAATGCCACGCGTGGTATCTGCCAGACGGATGTGAAGACTCACTACGTCCGACTCCTCAAAGAAAACCTCACGCGACGGCACCGCGCGGAAGCCATCCTTCACCGCTGCTGCGCGGCTGGCCTCGCCGCCCCACACCATCACATCCATGCCAAACGCTTTCGCATAGCCCGCGATCAGCTTGCCGATTTTTCCGTAGCTCCAGATGCCCATGGTGCGGCCTTTCAGCACGGTGCCCAGCGTGTTGTAGGGCTGGCTCAGCGATACAGTCTGCCATTGGCCTTCCTTCAGGCGCGACGCATAGGGCACGATCTTGCGCTGCGCCGCCATGATCAGCGCCCAGGTCAGCTCAGCGGGAGCGGTGGGCGAACCGACGCCTTCCAGCACCGTAATGCCGAGCTCTTTGCAGGCTTCCATATCAATGTGGCCACTCACTTTTCCGGTTTGTGAAATGACTTTGAGATTTGGCAGCTTGGACAGCAGCGCACGATTGAATGTGGTGCGTTCGCGGATCAGAATCAAAGCATCGAAAGGCGTCAGGCGGGCCACCAGCTGGCCTTGGCCCTTGACCGTATTGTTGAAGACTTTAACGTCCAATCCATCCAACAAACGGAAGCAATCGAGTTCCCTTACGGCATCTTGGTAATCATCGAGAATGGCGATTTTCATGGCAGTTAGCAGATTTTGTGATGAAATTGGTAGGGAAATAACGGGTTTGCGAATATCTCGAATAGCCTACTACATTGCTCAGGCATTTCTCCTACATTTCTGTCGGAAACGCGAGGTCAGAGGTGTACAATCGGCCCAATTCAGGAAGCTCAACGGGGCTTCCACGCAGCATGCCGGACTCACCCGCCCTTGAGAAATCGGGCGCATCGACAGAACCGCCGTATATCGCCGAAGCATCACAATGTTGTATGCCTTTCCGAGCGCAAAGCTTTTCGCTGACGACGATCCTGCCGTGCCGGGACAAGACCAGAATTCTTTATTGGCATTGGAGGTACTATGAATCAGCCCGTTATGGGAGGCGTTGCAGCAGTGAACGCACCAGCTTATATTAAACAGCAAAAGCTGATCAATTGGGTGGCCGAGGTTGCTGCCCTGACCAAACCCGCTCGCATCTACTGGTGCGATGGTTCGCAGGAAGAGTATGACCGCCTGTGCGCCGAAATGGTTGCCGCCGGCACCATGAAAAAACTGAACCAGGAAAAGCGTCCGAACTCCTACCTGGCTTGCTCCGATCCAACCGACGTTGCTCGCGTCGAAGACCGCACCTTCATCTGCTCCAAAACGGCCGAAGAAGCCGGCCCGACCAACAACTGGATCGACCCGACTGAAATGCGCACCACCCTGAACGGCCTGTTCGATRGCTGCATGGCTGGCCGCACGATGTATGTGGTGCCGTTCTCGATGGGCCCGCTGGGTTCGCCGATCGCCCACATCGGCGTGGAACTGTCCGACTCCCCGTACGTTGCCGTCAACATGCGCATCATGACCCGCATGGGCAAGGCTGTGTACGACGTGCTGGGTACCGATGGCGACTTCGTGCCGGCGATCCACACCGTTGGCGCCCCACTGGCTGCCGGCCAGAAGGATGTGCCATGGCCATGCAACCCGACCAAGTACATCGTTCACTTCCCAGAGACCCGCGAAATCTGGTCCTATGGTTCCGGCTACGGCGGCAACGCACTGCTGGGCAAGAAGTGCTTCGCGCTGCGTATCGCTTCCAACATGGGCCGTCAGGATGCACAGAACGGCGGCGACGGCTGGCTGGCAGAACACATGCTGATCCTGGGCGTGGAATCGCCGGAAGGCAAGAAGCACTACGTCGCAGCGGCCTTCCCGTCCGCCTGCGGCAAGACCAACTTCGCGATGCTGATCCCACCAGCGACCTTCAACGGCTGGAAAGTCACCACCATCGGCGACGACATCGCCTGGATCAAGCCGGGCAAGGATGGCCGCCTGTACGCGATCAATCCGGAAGCCGGCTACTTCGGCGTGGCGCCTGGCACCAACACCAAGACCAACTCGAACTGCATGTCCTGCCTGAACGAGAACACCATCTTCACCAACGTTGCGCTGACCGACGATGGCGATGTATGGTGGGAAGGTCTGACCAAGGAAGCGCCTGCGCACCTGATCGACTGGCAGGGCAAGGACTGGACCCCGGCGTCCGGCACCAAGGCATCGCACCCGAACGCACGCTTCACCGTGGCTGCCACCCAGAATCCGGTGATTGATCCTGCATGGAACGATCCGGCTGGCGTGCCGATATCCGCCTTCATCTTCGGCGGCCGCCGCTCGACCACCGTGCCACTGGTGACCGAAGCGCGCAACTGGACCGAAGGCGTCTACATGGCTGCAACCATGGGCTCCGAAACCACCGCTGCGGCCGCCGGCCAGCAGGGCGTGGTGCGCCGCGATCCGTTCGCCATGCTGCCATTCATCGGCTACAACATGGCCGACTACTTCCAGCACTGGCTGGACATTGGCAAGCGTCTGGAATCGAAAGGCGCCAAGCTGCCGTCGATCTTCTGCGTCAACTGGTTCCGCACCGACGAGAACGGTCACTTCGTCTGGCCAGGCTTCGGCGACAATATGCGCGTACTGAAGTGGATGCTGGAACGCGTTGAAGGCAACGGCGGCGGCGTCGAAAACGTCTTCGGCACCACCCCGCGCTACGGCGACATCCAGTGGGACGGCCTGCCGTTCACTCCGGAAGAGTTCGAAACCATCACCTCCATCGACAAGGACGCCTGGCGCGCCGAACTGAAACTGCACGCAGAATTGTTCGACAAACTGGCCTACCACCTGCCGCAAGAACTGAAGGACAACATGGCAAAACTGGAGCAGCGCCTGAACGGCTAAGCCCAGTCAGCCCAGCCAAAGCGCGCCCATTGAGGCGCGCTTTTTTTTTCGCCCTGGGGTGCGGTATGTCTGCTGTGCCAACCAGTCTAATTCGCTCTAGATTCGGCGAAATCAATCTAAACGAGTCTAGAACTCGGGGCTAAGAATCTCAAAAGGTCTAAAAATATCGGCCGAAAGTCTAATTTGGTCGCTTTTCCGGATGCGAAAGTCTAAAGCGGACTATAAATTCGTTCTGCATTCCAACGTATAGACTGTTTTAGCGCGCTCTACAATCAATTGCGCGAATCCAGTGTTCTTCGCCAGGAAAGCGGAGCCAAATAAAGCGCCACGCATTACGTCCCGCGGTATGCCTGTTGGCGAGAAGAGATGGTGTCAGAGACCTGCCGTCTTCGGACAAGATGTGCTCTCCAACCACCTGCGCAAATTCCACAGTCTGACGGTAGCTTGTTCGAAGATTGGTTCCGTCTGGCAGAAAGATATTCTTCCATTGRAAGCCACGCACGGGCGCTCCATTCTTATGCAGGGCGGTTCTCTCTAAGTCAACCTTGAGCCAGCGTTTGAGCAATTCAGCGATGAATTCTTCAAGTTTGGTGCCCGGTTGCGTCTCCATCAAATGAAATTCCAGTTCCAACAGATTGCTTGCCGGTAGATGTACGGGGCGCGTCGCGACGTAGTCCATGATCCAGTCCTTTCGAAAAGAGTCTAAAGATTGGACAAAGGGAACAGCACCTAGTTCGTTTTAGACTTTCGCTCCTTAAAAATAGACTGACTTAGACTTTCGATTGCATTTCAGCGACCTTTTTAGACTTGGCCTCTCAATTTTTAGACTCGATTAGATTCCTTCTGACCCGTTTAGACCGAATTAGACCGGGGCTGTTTGAAGACCCCCATGCATCGCTCCTGCGAGCGGTGACAAAGGGTGCATTTTTCAAAGCACTTGCGCCAGTATCATGATCCCTTCGGGTGCTTGGGTACTGCTCATTGTGGTCGATCGTAGGTGGCCCAATTACATTTGCCCGGAAACTGAAAGGCGATACGGAAGAATAAAGGCAGAACTCGAAGTTGCGGGGCACGGGAAGAAGGTCAGCAGGTCAATTCAACTAGCGCAGTCGAAGAAACATCCGCTGCTGCACAGGCTGCGCGAGGTCTTATTGGCGATTGCGATCATCGTTTTCGCTGTCAGCATCAGCATCTGGTTCCACAGCATGAGTGAACATCGGCACGAGCAGCACGTGGTCAGGGCCTTTCTGCTCGGCCTGAGCTCCGATTTGACGAACGACGTCGCGCAGCTAAACGATCTTACGAAATCGTGCAAAGCGTTCGATGCGAACTACCAGTCCCTTGCGGCGCTCGACGCCAAAGGTACGCCGGACGGAGAGAAATTCGAGCAAGCTTTCCTGCTGCTGCTGCACACCAACGCCTACTTCGGTGGCTGGATGGGCAACCACGCGAAGCTGAACGCTTATCTCGACGCAGCCCTGGTGAACGGCGATGGGCCGGAACAGGGCTACCAATTCCCGATCGACTTGAGCAGCAAGATCATCAAGCGCATCGACGTGCTCTACGCGAAGGAATAATCCGCCGCCTGCAAAAGCGATTTCGCCTCGTTCAAAAGCAGGCGCGGAAGATAAAAAGATTTTTTATTCAACTACTTGACATTTAGTTGCGTCGAGGAGCAGAATCGACGCTCATTGAATTTTGTTCAACCCGAATTTAGAGAAAGGACGGCCATGCCACGTACGGCTTATCAGAAGCGAATTCGATAGCCCCCCGTGCGTGTGCTCGGGGGAATGTCACCTCCGAGCCGGCCGTTCATCCGACAGAGCCCCGGTGAGGAAACTTGCTGGGGTTTTTGTTTTCCAGGCCCTGGCATCTTGGAGATTCCTTATGCCTTTGAATGAAAAACAGTACCAACGATTCCTGAAAATGTGGGCAGCCGGCACCGGCCGCCCGCGTCCGCCGTCGAATGTGATCGACCTGGCGGCAGCGCGCCGCGCGCGCGAGCGGAAGGCCTGCGACTGTGAACGCTGCCGCAGGCCGGAGGACGTCGAACTTAAATCAGCTTGAGTTCGATGTTGATGCCAGCCTTCAGTGCTTTCGAGTACGGGCAGGTGTTATGTGCCATCTCGACGATCTGCTGGGCCACTTCCGGCGCCAGGCCCGGCAGGCTGATGTTCAGGCGGGCGCCCAGGAAATAGGCTTCGCCGGTCATGCCCAGGTCGATTTCAGCGTCGACATACAGATCGGCAGGCAGCACCACTTTCAGCGCAGCGCCGGCTTTGCGCATCGCGCCGATGAAGCAGGCGGACCAGCCGGCAGCCAGCAGTTGTTCCGGATTGGTACCAGGACCATTGCTGCCTGGTGGCGACAGCAGAATGTCCAGACGGCCATCGTCACTGCGCGCGGTGCCTTCACGGCCGCCAGAGGTACGGGTTTTGCCGGTGTACAGAACTTTTTCGATTTGCATGATGGACTCCAGTGGGTCGGTTGAAAGTGATGCCAGTGTAGGTAGCCCGTGTGTACGCCATGTGTCGCCATGTACAAAAAATCTGTTTAGATTTCGCACACGTGTGCTAAAGTTCGCTCCATGGATGCACTGACAGCAAAAAGCGAGGCGACTTACGCCACTATCATCGACGCCGGTTGCGAGATGGCGGCTGTCGAGGGTATCGGCAAGCTGTCGCTGGGCGAGATCGCCAAGCGCACCGGTATCAGCAAGAGCGGTGTGTTCTCCCGTGTCGGTTCGCTGGAAGCCTTGCAGATCGCGGTGCTGGACGAATACGACCGCCGCTTTGCAGAGGAAGTCTTCATGCCAACCTTGCAGCTGCCGCGTGGCTTGCCGCGTCTGCAAGCCCAGGTGGCAAACTGGATTAAGCGCGCCAGCGACGAGGCGCTGCGCAATGCCTGCCTTTATACAGCGGGCGCGTTTGAGTTCGACGACCAGCAGGGGGTAGTGCGCGACCGGTTGGCCGAAGGGGCGATACGCTGGCGCGCCTCGATGCGGAAGACCATCCTGCAGGCGATGGAAGTGGGTCAATTGCGGCCAGACACCGATCCGGAGCAGCTGGTATACGAAATTTATAGCCTGATCGTGGGCTTGGTACACGATGTGCGCTTCCTGCGTGATGCAAATGCGCCGCGCCATATGCAGCGCGCCTTCAATCGCCTGATTTCGACGTACAAAAGTTTCAACGAGGTCTGATCTCTTGGGGTTGCCGCCGAAGTCTGGCGGCACTTTTTTCAAACATGTTTCGCACGACTGTGCGAAATGGGAGGCTGAAATGCGATTCCTGCTGCTCCTGGTGCCGGTCGGCATCTACTACATCTACCGCACGAACCTGATCGACCTGCTGCGCAATCTGCCCAGCAGCAACGACGACTTCAACTTCTGAGGCCGCGCCATGGTGCTCGATTTCTATTTTGATTTCGCTTCCGGCTATTCCTACTTTGCGGCGCGCCGCATTGAAAGGCTGGCCCTCAATCATGGCTGCATGGTGCGCTGGCATCCCGTGATGCTGACCGTACTGACTCACAGCACCGGCGTGCTGCCGTCGCCCATGGTGCCGATGAAGTGGGAGTATGTGCTGCGCGATATGCACCGCACCGCGCTGGCGGAAGGCATTCCGCTGCGCTTGTCGAAGGCCTTCCCGCAGCAGCTGCTGGCGCCCGGCCGCGCGATGCTGTGGCTGCGCGCGGCTTACGGCGAGGCGATCGCCCAGGCTTTCGCGCGCACCTGCTTCCAGGCTTATTACGGCGATGGCGTCGATATCGCCGATGCCGCGGTTTTGCAAGGCATTGCCGCGGGGCTGGGCGTTGACCGCGTGGCCTTCGCCGCGGGCCTTGGCGAATCGTCCATCAAGGAACAGTTCAAGCAGGCGAATGCGCTGGCGCTGCAGCGCGGCGTGTTTGGCGTGCCGTATGTGCTGGCGGAGGGCGAACCGTTCTGGGGTTACGACCGTTTCGACCAGCTCGAACAATGGCTCGTCTCCGCGCGCCAGGCCGCATGATGTGCATGGCGGGTCAATGACCCGCTCTACGCCGGGGCGCAGCCCTGAAACCGGTGGGTAGGGCGGATCATCGATCCGCCGTATCAACGCTTGCGCAAATCATCAAGCGTCAGCCACAGCTCCTTGCGTGCGATGGGCGTGAGTGGTGGCAGGGTAGGATTGGATAACTCGATCACGCGCCGCTGCGCCAGATTCGCGCCCGTCAGCAGCTTGCCGTAATAAGCCAGCAGCAGGCGGTCGAACGAGCCATCCGCTTGCGCAATCTCCAGGCCGCGCCGGATTTCTTCTGCCAGCTCCGGATTGGCGCGGCTGACGAAAAAGTAATCGGCCGCCGGATAGCGCAGCAGCAGATAAGGCTCCGCAGCCAATTCCGGGAACTCCTTCAGCTCGGACCAAATCTCCATGACCGAGCGCGGCACCGCATCAATCCGGTGCGCCTTCAGCATGCTGAACAACCTGCCATAACTGGCCACCGGGTCCGGCGCCAGGCCATTGCTGCGCATGATGTCCAGGTCCGGCCAATGCTCGCCCACCGCCATGTGCACATGGCGCAAACCGGCGAGATCGCGCACATCGCGCAGCGCGTCGCGCTGGTGGTCATTCACCAGCAGGATGCGCCATCCGATCAGCCCTTTTGAAATCGGTATGCGCACTGGCAGCAGCTGCTCTTCGCGCTCAATGGAAGTCATGGTGCCCAGCACCTGGATCGTGCCGGTATTACCAACCAGCTCCGCGATCGCGCGATTCTGCTGGCGAAAGACCGGCGACAATTCCGCGCGATGCGTGCTGCCGGCCCTGGCCAGTGCCAGTTGCAGCAAGGTCAGGCCAAAATCCGAGCGGCCATCCTCCAGGGCGGGCGGGGAAGAGTAGTAAATCGTGTCGGCGTGTGCGGTGCGCAACGCGAACACGAGAACCAGTAGTAACAGGCGACGCATGGCGACCCCTGAAAAAGAGAAAGGCGCACTTAAAAGCGCGCCTTTCATTGTAATACTGGCTGAGCCGCGCACACGTCGCGGACAGCATCAGTGCGTCATTTTTTCAACAACGGACCAAGGTACTTGCCGGTGACAGAAGCCGCGTTCTTCGATACTTCTTCCGGCGAACCGCTTGCGATGATCTGGCCGCCGCCCGCACCACCTTCCGGACCCAAATCCACGATCCAGTCCGCGGTTTTGATCACGTCCAGATTGTGCTCGATGATCACCAGCGTATTGCCC
>NZ_JBFRDW010000013.1:0-24340 GCF_052113985.1 Pseudoduganella sp. RAF53_2
GTTCCAGCTGGCGCCGGCGCCGAGCATGGCGGCCATGGTGGCAATCACCGTGTCGCCTGCGCCGGACACGTCGAACACTTCAMGTGCATCGGCCGGAATGTGGAAGCGGTCATCGGCAGTGTACAAGGTCATACCCTCTTCCGAGCGCGTGAGCAGCAGCGCGTCCAGCGACAGTTCGGCGCGCAGGTTCTGCGCCTTGGTGGTCAGCTGATCCTCGGAGCTCCACGAGCCGACGATGCGCTTCAGTTCCGACTTGTTCGGCGTCAGCACGGTGGCGCCGGCGTAGCGCGAGAAGTCGTCGCCTTTCGGATCGACCATCACCACCTTGCCTTCAGCGCGTGCGGTAGCAATCATGTCCGCCACGTTGACCAGGCTGCCCTTGTTGTAGTCCGACAGCACCACCACGTTATAGTCCGGCRGCAGCGTCTTGTACTGCACCAGCTTATTGCGCAGGACCGTATCGCTAGGCGGCTCTTCAAAGTCGATGCGCACCATCTGCTGCTGGCGTCCGATCACGCGCAGCTTGATGATGGTGGAAATCGCCTCATCCCGCTTCAGATAGGAATGGATGCCGCCGCCTTCCAGCAGATTCTCCACTTCCGTGCCCGCTTCGTCCGCGCCCACGATGCCAAGCAGGCCCGCATGCGCGCCCAACGCGGCAGCATTGCGCGCCACGTTGGCCGCGCCGCCCAGGCGCGCTTCGCGCTTCTCGATGCGCACGATAGGCACCGGAGCTTCCGGCGAAATGCGGCTTACGTCGCCAAACCAGTAGCGGTCGAGCATGACGTCGCCGACGACGAGGATGCGGACTTTGTCCAAAGCAGGTGCTGGGTATTTGCTCATATCAGTTCATTACATTGAGTTCTTCGGTGCGGCGCGGCGGATAGGAATCCCAGCGGCTGCAACCCGGGCAGTGCCAGTAGAACTGGCGCGCCTTGAAGCCGCAGTGGCTGCACTGGTAGCGCGCCAGTTTCTGCGTGTAGCCGTGCACCAGGTTCTTCACCATCGACAGCTCGGACAGCACGCCGGCCGGCGCATCCATCATGCGCGCTTCCAGCAGCTTGTCCAGACCCAGCAGGGTTGGCGTGCGGCGCAGTTCGTCGGACACCACCTGCTTGGCGGCGTCCACGCCTTCCAGTTCGATCACGGCCTTGAACACGACCTCCAGCAGGTCGATGGAGGAAGCCTGTTCCAGATAGGACTTCAGCAGGCTAAGGCCTTCCTGCGGACGGCCCACCTTGCGGTAGCCATCCATCAGGCGCGTGGCAACCAGCGCCACATGCGGTACGCTTTGCTGCTCGACGCGGCGCCAGGTCTGCAATGCGGCTTCCACATCGCCGCGGCCCAGCTGCACGTCGCCGCACAGGATGGTGGCGCGCACGCTGCTGCGGTCTGCCTGAAGGGCTTTTTCCAGCATGGCTTCCGCATCGTCGTAATGCAGATGGACCAGCGCGTCCTGCGCCARCTCGCAATAGAACTGGGCGATCTCTTTCTGGCGCGAGCCGGCGCCTGCTTCCTGCAGGGCGACTGCCGCTTCAATGGCGCGCGGCCATTCCTTCTCGCGCTGGAAGATCTCCAGCAGCGCGCGGCGTGCCTGCGCGGCGAGGGAGGTATCCAGCAAACGCTTGTAGGTTTCCTCGGCGCGGTCCAGCAGGCCGGCCTTCAAATAGTCCTGGCCCAGCTCATATTCGGCCTGGGCGCGCTGCTCGGACGGCAGGTCGGGACGCGACAGCAGATTCTGGTGCACGCGGATCGCGCGTTCCGTTTCGCCGCGGCGGCGGAACAGCGTGCCAAGTGCGAAATGCATGTCGGCCGCATCGGGGTCCAGGCGTACCACGTCGATGAAGGAATCGATGGCCTTGTCCGGCTGTTCGTTCAGCAGATGGGTCAGGCCCTTGTAATAGCCGCGCGAGAGCTTGCCCGCATCGGACACCACGGCGCGGATATCGACGCGCGCGGCGATCCATCCGAGGCCGAAGAAGGCTGGGATGCCCAGCAGCCACCAGAGTTCAAATTCCATAGGACTTTTCTTTTAGATTTGCGTGTTGACGCTGTCCGGAGCCGGCTGCGTGGCGGCCTTCAGGGCCGAGCTTTGCAGGGACTGGATCGTGGTCTTTTGCTTGTTCGACTCGCGGCGGTGGCGGAACACGGTCGGAGTCAGGGCCAGAACACCAAGTACCGCGCCGGCCACAAAGAAAGCCAGCAGCATCAGCACCAGGGGGCCGCGTAATTCATAGTTGAGGAAGAGATGCAGGTCAACTTCCTGCGTGTTTTTGACGGCAAAACCGAAGAACAGGACAAATACAACAACGCCAATGGCGGTGGAAATAAATTTCATCGTCGTTCCAGTTAAACCCACTTCAAATGCAGGTGGCAGGCACGGCGTGCCAGCCCCCCTCGTCGGCGCCAATACAGGTGGCGGGCACCTCGTGCCTGCCACCAGCTTTTGCCGCTGGTTTTCTCAACAAAAAAGGGGCAGGCAAAAGCCCGCCCCTCCATTCTCCTTGCAGAGACTCAGTCCTCGATGATCGGTTGCCCGACCATCGCATCGACCCGCTCGCGCAATTGCTTGCCTGGCTTGAAGTGCGGCACCCGTTTTTCAGGGACCATCACTTTGTCGCCGGACTTCGGATTGCGTCCAATGCGCGGCGGCCGCGAATTCAGAGCAAAGCTGCCAAAACCGCGGATCTCGATGCGCTGGCCGCTCGCGAGAGCGGTGGTCATTGCATCGAGAATGGTCTTGACGGCGTACTCCGCATCTTTGGCCACCAGCTGAGAATAACGCTCAGCCAGGCGGTTGATCAATTCGGACTTCGTCATCTAAGCGCTCGGTAGATTAGTTCTTGTTGTCGAACTTGGCCTTCAGCAGTGCGCCCAGGCTGGTGGTGCCGGAAGCAGCGCTGGAGTCAGCGGACAGCTTCTGCATCGCTTCAGCGGTGTCAGCATTGTCTTTAGCCTTGATCGACAGCTGGATCGAACGTGCCTTGCGATCGATGTTGATCACCAGGGCTTCCACGGAATCACCAACCTTCAGGTGGGTGCCGGCATCTTCCACGCGGTCGCGGGAGATTTCGGAAGCGCGCAGGTAGCCTTCAACTTCTTCGGACAGCTGGATCACGGCGCCTTTAGGCTCAACAGCCTTGACGGTACCGGTTACCAGGGAGCCCTTGTCGTTCATGGCTGCGAAGTTGTTGAAAGGATCACCTTCCAGCTGCTTCACGCCCAGGGACACGCGCTCGCGTTCCACGTCGATCGCCAGAACAACAGCTTCCAGCTCGTCGCCCTTCTTGAACTTGCGCACGGCTTCTTCGCCAGCTTCGGTCCAGGACAGGTCGGACAGGTGCACCAGGCCGTCGATGTTGCCTGGCAGGCCGATGAACACGCCGAAGTCGGTGATCGACTTGATTGCGCCCTTGACCTTGTCGCCCTTCTTGTGGCTCATGCCGAAGTCGTCCCAAGGATTGGCCTTGCACTGCTTCATGCCCAGCGAAATACGACGACGCTCTTCGTCGATTTCCAGAACCATGACTTCCACTTCGTCGCCCAGTTGAACAACTTTGTTTGGCGCCACGTTCTTGTTGGTCCAGTCCATTTCGGACACGTGAACCAGGCCTTCGATGCCCTGTTCCACTTCAACGAACGCACCGTAGTCGGTCAGGTTGGTGACTTTACCGAACAGGCGGGTGCCTTGTGGGTAACGACGGGACAGACCGGTCCAAGGATCGTCGCCCAGCTGCTTCACGCCCAGGGACACACGGTTCTTCTCTTGATCGTACTTCAGGACCTTCGCGGTGATCTCTTGACCAACGGTCAGCACTTCCGATGGGTGACGCACACGACGCCATGCCAGGTCGGTGATGTGCAGCAGGCCGTCGATGCCGCCCAGATCCACGAACGCGCCGTAGTCGGTGATGTTCTTCACAACGCCGGTCACCACGGTGCCTTCTTTCAGGGTTTCCATCAGCTTCTGACGCTCTTCGCCCATCGATGCTTCGATGACAGCGCGGCGGGACAGCACGACGTTGTTACGCTTGCGATCCAGCTTGATGACCTTGAACTCCAGGGTCTTGCCTTCGTACGGGGTGGTGTCTTTCACCGGACGGGTGTCTACCAGCGAACCTGGCAGGAAAGCACGGATGCCGTTGGTCAGAACGGTCAGGCCGCCCTTGACTTTGCCATTGACGGTACCAACGACGATCTCGCCGGATTCCATTGCTTTTTCCAATGCCAGCCACGATGCCAGGCGCTTAGCCTTGTCACGGGACAGGATGGTATCGCCGAAACCATTTTCCAGCGATTCGATGGCCACGGAAACGAAGTCACCTACTTTGACTTCCAGTTCGCCTTGGTCATTCTTGAATTCTTCAACAGGGATGAAAGCTTCCGATTTCAGGCCGGCGTTGACGATAACAAAGTTGTGGTCCAAACGCACGACTTCAGCGGAGATCACTTCGCCAGAGCGCATGTCTTGACGCGACAGGGACTCTTCGAAGAGGGCTGCAAAACTTTCCATTGTTAATTCCAGGTTAGCCAGTAAGGCCCGCACGATGCGGCTTCAACTGGGTTGAGGGTTGAACAAAACTGCGCACAAACAGCTACTTATTTGCTGCCGGCTGCATACCATTTCAAGACCTGCTCGACCGCTTCATCAGCCGTCATCGCAGAGGTATCCAGCACATGGGCATCCGCCGCCGGCGCCAGCGGCGCGATGGCCCGGTTCATATCCCGGTCGTCGCGCGCTTTCAAATCCGTCAGCAGATCTAGCATATTAGCAGAAATTCCCTTACCGATCAATTGCTTATAGCGACGTTCGGCCCGCGCTTCGACGGAAGCGGTCAAAAACACCTTCAAAGGGGCGTGCGGGAAGATCACCGTGCCCATGTCGCGGCCGTCCGCCACCAGGCCCGGGGTCTTGCGGAAGCTCAGCTGCAAGCCATACAGCGCCTGGCGCACGGCGGGCAGCGCCGCGATTTTCGATGCCGTATTGCCAACTTCTTCCGCGCGGATGGCGTCAGTGACGTTTTCTTGCGACAGGAAGATGGCTTCGCCCGTGAAATGGATGTTCAGGTGCTCGGCCAGCTTGGCGATGCCGTGTTCGTCGTCCAGCCGGGTGCCGCGGCGCAGGGCTTGCAGCGCGGTCAGGCGGTACAGGGCGCCGGAATCAAGRAGGTGGAAACCCAGTTTGTCCGCGACCTTGTGGGCCACGGTGCCCTTGCCGCTAGCGGTAGGGCCGTCGATGGTGATGACAGGGATGTGGGATGTCGGCATGAATGTCAATATATCAAACTAAAACCCAAGGCTTGAACCTGGTGGCTGCCACGGCGTGGCAGCCACCCGTTTTACGCCTCTGGTTTTAAAAACTTTCGCGGCGCGCAATGGCGGCGAAGGCGGCGAAATACTCAGGGAAAGTCTTGGCGACGCATTTCGGATCGTTGATACGCACCTCGGTGCCGCGGCGGATCGCGCCGTCCAGCGAAGCGAGGGAGAAGCACATCGCCATGCGGTGGTCGTCGTAGGTGTCGATTTCGGCCGGCTGCATGGATGGCGGCGGCGTCACTTTCAGGTAGTCGGCGCCCTCCTCTACTTCCGCGCCCAGCTTGYGCAGCTCGGTCGCCATGGCCGACAGGCGGTCGGTTTCCTTCACGCGCCACGAAGCGATATTGCGCAGAGTGCTGGGGCCATCGGCATACAGGGCGGCGACCGCAATGGTCATGGCTGCATCAGGAATATGGTTGAAGTCCATGTCGATGGCCTTCAGCGGGCCACTCGGTGCACGCGATTCGATCCAGTTGTCGCCCATGGTGATCTGCGCCCCCATCTTTTCCAGCGCATGCGCGAAACGCACATCGCCCTGGATGGAGTCGCGGCCGACGCCTTCCACGCGCACCGGACCACCGGCAATCGCGCCGGCTGCCATGAAGTAGGACGCGCTGGAGGCGTCGCCTTCCACGTGGATATTGCCGGGGCTCTGGTACACCTGGCCTGCGGGGATGGTGAACGATTCCCAGCCATCCTGCTCAACGGTGACGCCAAAGCGGCGCATCAGGTTCAGGGTGATTTCGATGTAAGGCTTGGAAATCAGCTCGCCCTCAACCGTGATGGTGATGGCTTTATCGCGCGCCATCAGCGGCGACACCATCAGCAGCGCCGTCAGGAACTGGCTGGACACATTGCCGCGCACCGACAGTTTATTGGTGGTGAACGCGCCGGTGTGGATGTGCAGCGGCGGGAAGCCTTTGTTGCCGGTGTATTCGATGTTGGCGCCGACAGCATTCAGCGCGTCCACCAGGTCGCCGATCGGGCGCTCGTGCATGCGCGGCACACCGTGGATCTTGAAGTCGCCGCCAATCACGGCCAGGGCCGCAGTCAGCGGACGGATGGCGGTGCCGGCATTGCCCATGAACAGATCGGCAGTGCGGTTCGGGAAGGACCCGGCCACGCCCTGTACGCGGTGAATGGTCTGCGCGTTGCCGTGCACGGCGGACGGCGCTTCTTCCTGCCATTCCACGCCCAGCGAACGCAGTGCGGCCAGCATCACGGCGGTGTCATCGGACGCGAGCAGATCGACGATCTTGGTCTCGCCTTCCGCCAGCGCGGCCAGCAGCAGGATGCGGTTGGAAATACTTTTCGAACCTGGCAGGCGTACCACGCCTTCAACGTGGCTGACCGGCTGCAGGTCGAGGTAATGCGGGTAATCGGTCATGCTTGTTCCTTGCGTTTATTCAGCGGCCGAATCCTTCGGCTGCGGCGTTTCGGCGGCCTCGATGGCTTCGATCCATTGCTTGCGCGCACGTTGCGCGCTGGCATACACGGATTCGAGGGAGGCGGCGTCGCCGGCGGCCAGGCTGGCGCGCAAACGGGTTAATTGTGCCAGATATGCATCCAGCTCAGTCAGGAGAGCGGCCTGGTTGGCGAGGCTGATGTCGCGCCACATTTCAGGCGAGCTGCCGGCGATACGGGTGAAGTCGCGGAATCCGCTGGCAGCATATTGGAACAGCAGGCCTGAGTGGGGCTTGTTCGCAATGTCATCCACCAGCGCGTAGGCCAGCAGATGGGGTAAGTGGCTGACGGCGGCGAAGACTTTGTCGTGCTCCTCCGGCGTCAAGGTATGGATGATCGCGCCGCAGGCTTTCCAGGCGGCGGCGACGCGGTCGACGTCTTCTTGCGCGTTTTCGGGCAGCGGCGTCAGCACGGCTTTTTTGCCGACGTAGAGGTTGTCGATGGCGGCATCCGGGCCGTTGGTTTCGCGGCCTGCGATCGGGTGCCCGGGGACGAACTGGCGCACACGCTCGCCCAGCGCGCGGCGCGCGGCGGCGACGACGTCGGACTTGGTGCTGCCGCCGTCGGTGACGATGGTGCGTGCGTCCAGGTGCGGCAGGATGGCGGCCAGGATGCGCTCGGTCTGCGCGACCGGCGCGGCGAGGAAGACCAGGTCGGCGTCCCGCAGCGCTTCTTCCAACCCAAGTCTTAAACCTGGTGGCTGCCACGTCGTGGCAGCCACCTGCTTCACGCCGCTGGTTTCGGTTTGAGCCGGCAGCACGCAGCTGTCGATGATGCCCAGCTCCAGCGCGCGCCCCAGGAAAGCGGGCGAACGGTCAACGCCGACGATATGCTTTGCTGCGCCGGCCTTTTTCAGCGATCGCGCAAACGATCCACCGATCAGGCCGACGCCGAAGATGACTACCTTGTTAAGCACGGTCCTCCGCCAGCGCCTTCTGCAGCGCGGTAATCAGCACCGCGTTCTCCTGCGGCAGGCCGATGGAGATGCGCAGCCACTGCGGCAGGCCGTAGTTGCCCACCGGACGAACGATCACGCCCTGCTTCAGCAGCGCCAGGTTCACGCGCGCACCAGCGCCAGCGTCGTTGCCGACTTTGACCAGCACGAAGTTGCCGTGCGAAGGCACGTACTCCAGGCCCAGCTCCTTGAAAGCCTGAACGAACTGCTCGTAACCGGCAGCGTTGTTCTGCGCCGACTTGGCCAGGAATTCCTTGTCGTTCAGCGCCGCAATCGCAGCGGCCTGCGCCAGCGAGTTCACGTTGAACGGCTGGCGGATGCGGTTCATCAGATCGGTCAGTTCCGGCTGCGCCAGCGAGAAGCCCACGCGTAAGCCTGCCAGGCCGTAAGCCTTGGAGAAGGTACGCGACACCAGCAGGTTTGGATACTGTTTCACCCAGACCGCGGACTCGTACTGGTCCTCAGCGGACAGGAATTCGTTGTAAGCCTCGTCCAGCACTACCACCACATTCGACGGCACCTTCTTCAGGAAGGCTTCGATCTGCGGACCAGGAATAAACGTGCCGGTCGGATTGTTCGGATTAGCGATGAAGACAACCTTGGTGTCGGCTTCAATGGCAGCGGCCATGGCATCCAGATCATGGCCATAATCCTTGGCCTTCACCACGATGTGGCGCGCGCCAACACCCTGGGTCGCCAGTGCGTACACTGCGAAGGAGTATTCGGAATACACGATCGACTGGCCGCGTTCGCAGAAAGCGTGGGCCGCGATTTCCAGAATATCGTTGGAGCCGTTGCCCAGGGTGATCCAGTCCATTGGCACGTCATAGCGCTTGGACAGAGCAACCTTCAGATCGTAGGCATTGGCATCAGGATAGCGGCCCAGTTCCGCCGCAGCGGCGACCATGGCCTTTTGCGCCGATTCCGGCACACCAAATGGATTTTCGTTCGAAGCCAGTTTAACGATGGCTTCTTCGTTCAGGCCAAACTCGCGTGCCACTTCAGAGATGGGCTTACCTGCTTGATAGGGAGCGATTGCACGAACGTATTCAGGACCGTATTGCTTGGACATGTTCAATTCTCTTGGTTTCAGGTGAGGCTGGTCGGGTAAGAGCCCAGCACTTTGAAGAAGGCGGCGTTGTCCTTGAGTTCAGCCAGCGCCTTGGCCACGGCCGGGTTCTGGACGTGTCCTTCGATATCAACGTAAAAATAATACTCCCAGGTGCCCATGCGGGCCGGGCGGGATTCGAAGCGCGTCATCGACACGCCGTGCGTGGCCAATGGCGCCAGCAGCTGATACACGGCACCCGCCTTGTTCGGCACCGCCAGCACCAGCGAGGTGTGGTCGCTGCCGGAAGGACCGGTCTGCAGCTTGCCGATCACGGCGAAACGCGTGCGGTTGTGCGGGTCGTCCTGGATATGGCCTTTCACCACACCCAGGCCGTACTTGCCGCCTGCCAGTTCGCTGGCAATCGCCGCGATGCTGGCGTCGTCGCCCGCCATGCGCGCCGCTTCCGCGTTGGACGCAACGGCACGGCGCTCGATGTTCGGGTAATTCTGGTTCAGCCATACCTGGCATTGCGCCAGCGCCTGCGAATGAGCGCAGATGGCGGTGACGCCGTCCATGGTGCCGGTCTTCGACATCAGGCTGTGGTGCACGGCAATCGCCACTTCGCCACTGATGATGCAAGGCGTCGTCAGCAGCAGGTCCAGCGTGCGGTTGATGGCGCCTTCGGACGAGTTCTCGACCGGCACCACGCCGAAATCGGCGGTGCCGGCTTCCGTCGCTCGGAACACTTCATCGATGGACTGGCAAGGCAGGCCTTCCACGGCCGTGCCGAATTGCGCATACACCGCTTGCTCGCTGAAAGTGCCGGCCGGGCCGAGATAGGCCACGGTCACGCGGCGCTCCAGCGCGCGGCAGGAGGACATGATTTCGCGGAAGATGGACTGCACTTCCTTGTCGCCCAACGGACCCGGATTGCGCTCGGCCACGCCGCGCAGCACCTGGGCTTCGCGTTCGGGACGGAACACAGGCGCGTTGGTTTCGGCCTTCACATGGCCGACTTCCTGCGCGACTTTGGCCCGCTGGTTCAATAAATCGAGGAGCTGCGCGTCGATCGCATCGATCTTCTCGCGCAGGGGCTTCAGTTTGTCTGTCATTCGTTAACGTATTTAAAGTGCCGTTGGCTTCTTTTAAAACCCACGGCTGAAACCTGGTGGCTGCCACGCCGTGGCAGCCACCTGCTTTACGCCGTGGGTTCTAAGAACTCAGCGGCCCGCAAACTCATTCAGGTAGTCGACCAGGGCTTGCACGCCCTCGATCGGCATCGCGTTATAGATCGATGCCCGCATACCACCGACGGACTTGTGGCCCTTCAGCTGCAGCAGCCCGCGCGCCTTCGCGCCGGCCAGGAATGCTTCGTTCTTCGACTCGTCACGCAGATAAAACGGTACGTTCATCCGCGAACGGTTCTCTTTCGCGACACGATTCTGGTAGAAGTCGTCCGCGTCCAGTGCCGCATACAGCAGCTCTGCTTTTTCAATATTACGCTTTTCCATAGCCGCTACACCACCCTGCTGCTTCAGCCATTTGAAGACCAGGCCCGCAATGTAGATGCCGTAGGTAGGCGGCGTGTTGAACATGGAGTCGTTCTCGGCCACCGTCTGGAAGTTCATCGCCGCCGGCGTAATCGGCAGCGCTTTACCCAGCAGGTCGTCGCGGATAATGACTACCGTGACGCCAGCCGGACCGATATTTTTCTGCGCGCCGCCGAAGATCACGCCGTACTTGCTGACGTCCACAGGGCGCGACAGGATGTGCGAAGACATGTCCGCCACCAGCGGCACATCGCCCTGCACGGTCGGGACGAAGTTGTATTCGACGCCGTCGATCGTCTCATTGGTGCAAATATGCACGTACGCGGCATCGCGGGAGAGCTTCCACGATTCCTGCGGCGGTACGCGCGTGAAGCTTTCCGCCTGGGCCGATGCCGCCACGTTCACCGTCGCATAGCGCGCCGCCTCCTTCAGCGATTTGCCGGACCAGGAACCTGTGTGCACGAAATCGACCGTGCGGCCGGCCGTGCCGACCAGATTCATCGGCACAATCGCGTTCTGCGACAAGCCGCCGCCCTGCATGAACAGGATCTTGTAATTGGCCGGCACCGACAGCAGCTCGCGCAAGTCGTGTTCGGCCTCGCGGTAGATGGACAGGAACTCCGGACCGCGGTGGCTCATCTCCATGACGGACATTCCGCTGCCATGCCAATCCAGCATTTCGGCAGCTGCCTGCTGCAGCACTTCTTTCGGCAGCACGGCCGGACCAGCAGAGAAGTTGTAGATGTTCGTCACGTCAAATCCTCGTCAAATCATTTGTTGTTCTTCAACTGCTGCAAAGCCTTCTGGATGCGTGGACCAGCAATGCGCTGGCCGATGCTCATCGCTTCCTGCATGATCTGCGGGATCACCTTCAGGGTCTTGGCGCCGACCGGGGTGCGGTAGAAAGCGGCCATCTGCTTCAGTTCATCCACGGTGAAATGGCGGGCATACAGCGGAACCATTTCCTTTTCCATGTCTGCCACCAGGCTCGGATCGGCGAACACGGTCTGCAATGCCGAAGACACTTTTGGCAGCTCGGCTTCCACGGATGCCAGCTTCTCGGCCTTCTGCTTGTCATCCAGCTGAGGGTTGGCCTTGATGGCCGCTTCGGCCTGACGATGCATCATTTCCGGCATGGACTTCGCCATCTGATCGAAAGCGGCGCGCGTGGTTTCCTTGTAATGCATGGCATCCATCAGGTCGCGCACGGCGGCGATGGTCTTTGCATCAGCCTGGGGCTGGGGTGCGGCCTGCTGTGCTGCGGCAGGGGCGCCATATGCGATGGACAGAGAAGCGAACAGGATTGCGGCGATTTTTTTCATAATGTCGGTCCTAAAATGATTAACGGGCCCGGTCCGATCACTCAGACGGGGCCCGCCGGGCTACTGCTTTATTCGGCTTGCGGTTCGGGCGCGCCGCCGGTATCTCCGGCTTCCACTTCCGGTTCGTCCAGGTCGGCTTCCACAATACGCTGCAGGCCGGACAGCTTGGTACCGTCCTCCACTGCGATCAGGGTCACGCCCTGGGTCGCGCGGCCCATCTCGCGGATCTCGGAAACGCGGGTGCGGATCAGCACACCGCCGGTCGTGATCAGCATGATCTCGTCCGCCGAATCGACCAGGGTCGCGGCCACCACCTTGCCGTTACGCTCGGAAGTCTGGATCGCGATCATGCCCTTGGTACCACGGCCGTGGCGGGTGTACTCGGTGATCGGCGTACGCTTGCCGAAGCCGTTCTCCGTCGCGGTCAGTACGGACTGCTGCTCGTTTTCCGCAACCAGCAGCGCGATCACGTTCTGGCCTTCTTCCAGGTTCATGCCGCGCACACCGCGCGCGGTACGGCCCATCGGACGCACATCGTTTTCGTCGAAGCGCACTGCCTTGCCGGCGTCGGAGAACAGCATCACGTCATGCGCACCATCGGTCAGCGCGGCGCCGATCAGGAAGTCGCCCTCGTCCAGGTCGACGGCAATGATGCCGGCCTTACGCGGGTTGCTGAAGTCCTTCAGCGGCGTCTTCTTCACGGTGCCCAGGCTGGTAGACATGAAGACGTAGTGATCTTCCGGGAAGGTGCGGTTTTCGCCGGACAGCGGCAGCACCACGGTGATCTTCTCGTTGTCCTGCAGCGGGAACATGTTCACGATCGGCTTGCCGCGCGACGTACGCGAGCCTTGCGGCACTTCCCACACCTTCAGCCAGTACAGGCGGCCGCGGTTGGAGAAGCACAGGATGTAGTCGTGCGTGTTGGCGATGAACAGCTGGTCGATCCAGTCTTCGTCCTTGGTCGCTGCCGCCTGCTTGCCGCGGCCGCCGCGCTTCTGCGCTCGGTATTCGGACAGCGGCTGGGCCTTCATATAGCCCATGTGGGACAGGGTCACGACCATGTCCTGCGGCGTGATCAGGTCTTCGGTTTCCAGATCGGTCGCGTTGTTCTCGATGTTCGAACGGCGTGGGTCCTTCTCGCCGTATTCGTTCTTCGCCAGGGTCAGTTCGTCGGTGATGATCGCGGTCACACGGGCCGGCTTGGCCAGAATGTCCAGCAGGTCGGCGATCAGGGACATCACGTCCTTGTATTCGTTAACGATCTTGTCCTGTTCCAGACCGGTCAGGCGCTGCAGACGCATTTGCAGGATTTCGCCTGCCTGGTCATCGGACAGCTTGTACAGGCCATCGGCCTGCATGCCGTAGTGCTTCGGCAGGTGCTCAGGACGGAAGGCGTCGATGCCCGCCTGGCCTTCTTCGCCGGTACGCGCCAGCATCTCGCGCACCAGGGACGAATCCCAGGCCTTGGCCATCAGCTCTGCCTTCGCGATCGGCGGCGTTGGCGCAGCCTTGATGATGGCGATGAATTCGTCGATGTTGGCCAGCGCAACTGCCAGGCCCTCCAGCACGTGGCCGCGTTCGCGCGCCTTGCGCAGTTCGAACACGGTACGGCGGGTGACCACTTCGCGGCGGTGCGAGAGGAAGGTCGCCAGCATGTCCTTCAGGTTCATCAGCTTCGGCTGGCCGTCCACCAGGGCGACCATGTTCATGCCGAAGGTGTCCTGCAACTGGGTCTGCTTGTACAGGTTGTTCAGCACCACTTCCGGTACTTCACCGCGCTTCAGCTCGATCACCACGCGCATGCCCGACTTGTCGGACTCGTCGCGGATGTCGGAAATGCCTTCCAGCTTCTTGTCGCGCACGTTCTCGGCGATGCGCTCCAGCAGGGACTTCTTGTTGACCTGGTACGGCAGCTCATCGACGATGATCGCGATGCGGCCGCCTTCCTTGCCGTATTCCTCGAAGTGGGTCTTGGCGCGCATCACCACGCGGCCACGGCCGGTGCGGTAGCCATCGCGTACGCCGGACACGCCGTAAATCGTGCCGCCGGTCGGGAAGTCCGGCGCCGGGATCAGTTCGATCAGTTCGTCGATCGAGCAATCCGGGTTGGACAGCACGTGCAGCGCGCCGTTGATCACTTCCGTCAGGTTGTGCGGCGGGATGTTGGTGGCCATACCCACGGCGATACCGGACGAACCGTTGATCAGCAGGTTGGGCAGGCGGGTCGGCAGAACGGTCGGCTCTTTTTCCTTGCCGTCGTAGTTGGGCGCGAAATCGACGGTTTCCTTGTCGATGTCGGCCAGCAGTTCCTGCGAAATCTTGTCCAGGCGGCACTCGGTGTAACGCATTGCCGCCGCGTTGTCGCCGTCGATCGAGCCGAAGTTACCCTGGCCGTCCACCAGCATGTAGCGCATGGAGAAGTCCTGCGCCATACGCACCAGCGTGTCGTAAATCGACGCGTCGCCGTGCGGGTGGTACTTACCCATGACTTCACCGACCACACGGGCACATTTCACGTAAGGGCGGTTCCAGACGTTGTTCAGTTCGTGCATCCCGAACAGGACTCGGCGGTGTACCGGCTTCAGGCCGTCGCGCGCATCCGGCAAGGCTCGGCCTACGATCACGCTCATGGCGTAATCGAGGTAGCTCTTGCGCATCTCTTCTTCGAGGGAAATAGGGATTGTTTCTTTTGCGAATTGATCCATTGGCGGGTCGATCTGTTGTCTAGCGTTAGTTAGCGTTGCTGCGAGGATGCATGGCACACAACCCTACGATTTTAGCACGTGGGATACCGCACCGGACGAAAGTAACCGTATTGACACATTTAGCAATTATTATGTTGCATTGGTTGCAAGAAAACAACGTTTTGGTCGAACCAGCCAATCGGCCCTTTTGCGCCGCTTTTTTTGGGATTTCTGGAAATGTGGCAAAATGGACGAGAAATTAATTAGTTTCACCCCAAGAAAGGATAATCAAAATATGAAAAAACTGATCACTACGATGTTCGCCGCTTCGGCCCTGCTGGCTGGCTCCGTGCTCGCACAGGAAAAGCCGACCGCGCCGCCGTTCGCGCCTGTGACCCAGGACATCAAGGCCCCGACTCCTAAGAGTGCCTATGTGCAAGATGCCCGCGGCATTATCGCCCGTGATCCCTTCGGTCTGTGCTGGCGCACCGGCTACTGGACTCCGGCTGACGCCGTGCCAGGCTGCGATCTGCCGCTGTGCACCCCGCCGGAAGAACTGAAAGACGGCAAGTGCGTTGCTCCTCCACCACCACCAGCACCGGAACCAGTTGCACCAGCACCGGCTCCTGCGCCAGTGGTTGCGGCTCCAGTTGCCACTTCCGAGAAAGTGTCCTTCGCTGCTGACGCATTCTTCGACTTCGACAAAGCTGTTCTGAAGCCAGAAGGCAAGGCCAAGCTGGACGACCTGTCCTCCAAGCTGGGCGGCATCAACCTGGAAGTGATCATCGCTGTGGGTCACACCGACTCCGTTGGTACCGACGCTTACAACGACAAGCTGTCCCTGCGCCGCGCTGAAGCTGTGAAGTCCTACCTGCTGAGCAAGGGCATCGAAGCGAACCGTGTGTACACCGAAGGTAAAGGCGAGAAGCAGCCAGTAGCGGACAACAAGACCGCCGCCGGCCGCGCGCAGAACCGTCGCGTGGAAATCGAAGTCGTGGGTACCCGCTCCAAGTAATACCCTGCGCGAATCCGCGCATACGACTCAGCCCCGCCTCCGAGCGGGGCTTTTTTTTGCGTAGAACCCACGGCAATCCCAAGTGGCAGGCACATCGTGCCTGCCACTCGCTTTACGCCTCGGGTTTTAATTGCTTGACCTTCACGTTACGTGAGCCTTGAAGATGCAGTCATGTACACCGTAAAACAGCTCTCGCGCATGACGGGCGTCACCACCCGCACCCTGCGCTACTACGACGAAATCGGCCTGCTGAAGCCCACCCGCATCGGCGACAACGGCTATCGCTACTACGACGACAAGGCCGCGCTGCGCCTGCAGCAGGTACTGTTCTACCGGGCGATGGACGTGCCGCTGGCGGYGATCTGCAGCATCATGTCCGATCCCGGTTTCGACGTGCTGGCGGCGCTGCAAAGCCACAAGGCCGAGCTGAATGCACGCCAGTCGCACCTGGAGCAGCTGATTTCGACGGTGGACCAGACCATCCTCCATCTGAAAGGACAGCAAACGATGAAAACAGCACAACTCTTCGACGGTCTGCGCGAGCAGCACAATCCCCACCAGGCCGAAGCCGAAGCCAGATACGGCAAGGAAGCAGTGCAAGCCTCCGCCCAGCGCTGGCAGAGCCATTCGAAAGCCCAGCAGGAAGAACTGATCGCGGAGGGCAATGCCATCTTCTCCGAACTGGCCGCCGTCATGCACCAAGGCGCCGGCAGCCCACCGGTGCAGACCCTGGTCGCGCGCTGGCACCAGCATCTGCGGCATTTCTGGCCGGCCGAGAAAGAGCACTTACCTAACCTGGCCGCCACCTACCGCGACGACGTCCGTTTCCGTAGCAATTTCGACAAGATCGATCCCGATCTGGCCCCGTTCATGGTGGAAGCGGTCTGCCTCTATGCCGCAAGTTGAAGCTGAGGCTGAAGCGCGCGCCGCTGCCGGGCGGGCAATGTTAAAACGGCGGCATCTCAAGACAAGGAGATGCCACCATGCCTACACTGACACCAGCAGCCGAACTCGCCGCAGCCAATAGCCATCCTTATCCAAACGACAGCGCCGACTACCGCGCCGCCCGCACTGCCCTGCTGGCGGAGGAAATCGAACTGCGCCGCCACATCGAGCGCGTGGCAGAACAACGCCGCAAGCTGCCGATGGGCGGCGAAGCACGCAATTACACCTTCCTCGATGAAAACGGTAAAACTCTCACTTTGGCCGATATGTTCGGGCGGCACGACACCCTGCTCACCTACTTCTGGATGTTCGGCCCGCAGCGGGAACGGCCCTGCCCCATGTGCACATCCTTCCTCGGAGGCCTGGACGTCCCGTCCGCCGACCTGACGCAGCGCATGGCGCTGGCCATCATTGGCCGCTCCCCGGTCGCCCGCCAGTTGGCCTTCGCGCGCGAGCGCGGCTGGCGCAACTTGACGTTCTACCAATGCGTCGGCGACGACTTTCCGCGCGACTACCGCGGCATCGCCCCGGATGGCAGCGAGTGGGCAGCGATGGATGTTTGGGTCAAACGCGACGGCAAAGTGCTGCATTTCTGGGGTGGCGGCGAAATGGGCGGCACACAGGACCCCGGCCAGGACCCGCGCGGCGCGCCTGATCCGACGATCTTATGGCCCCTGCTCGACCTCATCCCCGCCGGCCGCGGCACCGACTGGTACCCCAAGTTGTCTTACACCTAAGCGCATGCAGGCGGCGGATCAATGATCCGCCCTACGCCCCGGCGCACTGTTGCAGGGCGGGTCATCGATCCGCCGTGCGTGCTTGGGACAGCGCAAATGTCCTGCTATGATGCGCCCTATGAACGCCGATCCATTAGAACTGCAAAAATTCAGTGAGCTGGCCCACCACTGGTGGGACCCCACGTCCGAATTCAAACCACTGCACGAGATCAATCCGCTGCGCCTGGAGTGGATTAACGCGCGTGCCCCGCTGGCGGGCAAGAACGTGATCGACATCGGCTGCGGTGGCGGCATCCTGTCCGAATCCATGGCGCGCAAAGGCGGCAAGGTAACGGGCATCGACCTGTCCGAAAAAGCGCTAAAGGTGGCCGATCTGCATAGCCTGGAATCCGGCGTGCAAGTGCGCTATAAGCTGATCGCCGCCGAAGACATGGCCGCTGCCGAGGAAGGCCAGTTCGACGTGGTCACCTGCATGGAAATGCTGGAACACGTGCCCGATCCGGGCGCCATCGTGCGCGCCGCCGCCAGGCTGGTGAAGCCGGGTGGCAAAGTGTTCTTCTCCACCCTGAACCGCAATCCCAAGGCCTACCTGTTCGCCGTGATCGGCGCCGAGTACCTGCTGCGCATGCTCCCCAAGGGCACGCACGATTACGAAAAATTCATCACCCCAGCCGAGCTGTCGCAATACATCCGCAGCGCCGGCCTGCAGGTCGATGCCATGAAAGGCCTGGGCTACAACCCGCTGACCAAGGTCTACTCGCTGAACGACGACACCAGCGTCAACTACATGGTGGCGTGCACTCGCACTGAATAAAGCATGAACCTGACATCCGTCCCGCGCGCCATCCTGTTCGATCTGGATGGCACCCTCGCCGACACGGCGCCAGACCTGGCTGCCGCGATCAATCTGCTGCGCACCGTGCGCGGGCTGGAACCGACGCCGTATGAGCTGCTGCGTCCCGAAGCATCGGCGGGCGCGCGCGGCATGATTGGCGTGTCCTTCGGCCTTAAGCCGACGGATGACGGCTTCGAGGAACTGAAACAGGGCTTCTTCAACAACTACGAAGCCGCGATGGCCGTGCACAGCACCCTGTTCGACGGAGTTGCCGAACTGCTGGCAGGCATTGTGGATGCTGGCCTGTGCTGGGGCATCGTCACCAACAAGCCGGCCCGTTTCACCGATCCGCTGGTGCCGCAGATCGGCCTGGGACTGGCCGGCTGCATCATCTCCGGCGACACCACGCCTTACGCCAAACCGCACCCTGCTCCGCTGCTGGAAGCGGCCACCCGTCTCGGCATCGCGCCGCAGGACTGCTGGTACGTGGGTGACGATCTGCGCGACATCCAGGCTGGCCAGGCTGCCGGAATGGCAACTGTCGCCTGTCAATGGGGCTACTGCGGCACCATCGAACCGGCCAGCTGGGGCGCCGACCATTTGCTGGCAACGCCCGCAGATTTGCTGGCGTTGATACGCGCGACTGTACCATCTCCGACACCATTAGCCGCCTAAAGTTTGCGATTTCGCAAGACTATACAATTTTAGTATTGCCCCTCGGCAACCGGCAGGCGTACCATAAGAAGAACGTTTCTTAACTACAAGAAGAAAACCGACTCTTATTCGGAGACCCTGCATGACCGGCGATGAACCAAGCGAGCTAGCACTTCCCCCACGCGCAACAGCACCACAGCGCTGGGAAGCCACGGTCGCCGAAGCCAACTTTTACTGGTACGACTTGCTGGTGAACGACCCGCAAGTGCCTGATTTCCGTGATCCGATCGGCCGCTACCAGCGCCGCATGCAGTTCGCGCTCGACGCGACGATGGAAAAGCGACTGCTGTTCTTCCTGGTCGGCCGCGAGCGCCTGCGCTTCGACGTCAAGAAAGGCACGAGCTGGGGCTTCTTCGGCCTGAAACTGTCGGTGCCTGTCCTGATCGGCAAGGACGAGCGCAAGCAGAGCTTCAACATCGAACTCAAGCCGCCGTTCGAAGCCACTTTCAAGAAACCGCTGGTCACGCTGAACGACAAATACCTGTCCCTGAACTGGGGTTCACTGACCGAAGTGTTCTCGGTGCACGACCTGGTCCAGCAATTCGACACCGGCCTCTCCTTCCCCAGCAAAGTGCTGATGATTGGCCAGACGCGCGACCCGGCCGCCAAGCTGGCCAAGGGCCGCCACATGGCCATCAACCGCGTCTGCGAAGAGGTGGAAACCGAACTCGACTGCTTCCTGCTGATCAAGCGCATGAACGTGGCGGTTGAGACGACGGCCACCGACATGTCCGAAGAGGCCTCGCAGCGCACCCACGTGGACGTGCTGGAAGCCGTCCTGATCCGCTACTTCGAAGGCGAAAAGCCGCGCGGCCGTAGCGTAATCGACACCAGCACCCGCACCGAGCGCCTGAAAACGCTGGTCGATACCTATCAACTGGAAAACCTGGTCATCGACCTCGGCTTCAAGGACGCCGACGACTTCCACGACCTGATGTCCGCGGAAGTCCCCAAATCCCGCCGCCACCTGCTCGACTGCGCCTTTGCCGACGGCGAAATTTCCATCGCCACCCTGCCGGAAAAATCCCGCCCGCTGGTCGAGCTGGAGCACTGAAACAGCAGGGCTAAGGCTTGCAGCGTATTTGAATGTCGTGCTGCCCGACGTATTGCCCCTTGCGGTAGACGAAGGTACACGACTTCACCGACTCGGGCAGTCTCATCCCCAGGCTGACCTGATCGCCCTCCCCGTACATACAGGCCAGCCATTTACCGTTGGGGAATTGCCCGTCCAGCTCATAGGTGCGCGACCACTCTCGCTTGGCGCTGCGCTCTGTAAAATCAGCCAACTCTCCCAACTGCTCGGGTGGTCCATTCGTTGGCGCCGCGGAGTGCAAGTACAAGGGCGCGCCAACGTATACCTTCCATTCCGGCGCGACGTCCGTTAAGTGAATCGACTTTTCCGGAATTGACGCTGGGCACTCAAACACCTGTGCACTCGTTGTCCCCACGGCAGCGCATGCCAGCGCCAGCATTAGAACGCCTCGAATTTTCATCACTCACTCGATGACAAAGAACGCGTCGGCGTTGTCACTCGGGTGCCTGAAGTTGCCATTCTTGTCCTTGCCTAGCGACGAAATATGGAGCATCGAAATCTTCGTCTTGCCTTCAGCCTTCCATTGATCGACAACATAGATTCCGCCAAGACCCTGCCTCACGTACAGCGCGGCATGATTGCCGTGCGAACGGTTGGCATATCGTCCCTTCACGAAGGTAGCGATTGCGGTGCCGGTCTTCAGCTGCTCGTTGCCGAGCACCGCTTCGCCCTGGCGCCATCTGGAGGTTACTGGCGCTCCCGCATATTCCTGAACCAGAGCCACGCACTGGCGAGTCCCCACGACCGGCTTACCCTTCAGTTCCGCTGCTTTCGAGTAGACATAGGCCATGATCGAGCTCCGGTATCTGCATATAGGAACTCGACTTTAGGACTGCTCAGTTTGCGGCAATTTGCCAAGCCGCAAAGTTCAAGCACTCTGCGGCCGTCGACTTGATGGAAATCATGTAGAATAGAGCTTCCTTCTGTGGGGACGACCTGGTTTCGACGTGGGTTGCAAAGCAGAACAGGGCATACCGAGGGCTGGTTACCTCGTAAATACACCCAGAAACAAACTAACTGCAAACGATTCTTCGTACGCACTGGCTGCTTAATGCACCAGCTCAACAACACCTCGTCCTTAGGGTGTGGCCGCAAGGCCGGTTGAGTCATTTATAAGGACTCGGACTACGAGGGGTCACTTCGAGTAGTCCTAAATCTAAGGTGAATCGCCCGTCCAAAGCGTGCTCGTCCGCGTTGTACGGGTTAAATTAATTGGCAGAGCTAAGTATGTAGAACTGTCTGTAGAGTGCTTGCGGACGCGGGTTCGATTCCCGCCGTCTCCACCACCGAACAAAAAATTAGGGCTCCAAGCGCAAGCTTGGGGCCTTAATTTTTTGTTCGGCAGCGCAGAGTTGGCGGAATCAAATCCGCGGCCGGCACGGGCGCGGGGCGAGGCGGGGAATTCGGCTCGCATGCGAGCCGCCCGCGAAGCGACTTGCGCTTGCAAGCGCAAGGCTCTCCGATTCGCCCATTCTCGAAATCGCGTCGCGATTTCGCGCCGCGTCAGCGGCTCACGGCAAGCTCAGCCGCAGTAACTTGCAGATCCCTGTCGTCTTCCACCAACACGATCCCCGCTCATTGAAATCCTCAATCGCTACAGCAAAGCAGGCGTGGTAAGGTAAGGGACACACCTGATAAGTCGCCGGGCCAATCGCAGCCAGGCGAAAATGGAGACAGTCGTGCTTTTAAATCTTCAGGAACGCCGTATGTGCGTTGGTCTGGCAGGTGTCATTGATGACGCCCTCGATTTGGCCGAGGAATGTGGATGGCGCTACGCAATCGCCTACCTCATTAGCGAAAGAGTTCCCTCGCCAATCATTCAACGGCTCCTTTCGGGAAATGGTCGCGTTCGGCGCACCGCCGAAACGAGCCGCGAAGAATCTCCTTCGTGGCATGGGTCCAACGCCGATGAGATGAACCGTTTGTTCGACTGGTTGCAGCAGCGCAGGTCGGGCCAGACATGCCGTCAGAACAGCACGCCGCTCGCTTCGCGCGCAAGCGAACAATACGACGAAATCTGCTGACGCCGCCCGGCATTTCTACCGGGGCTCTTTCCTTCGATCGCCGGAGCGCTTTAGCGGCAGCTGGAATTCGCGCGTCTCGTGAATGGGCCTGGAAAAGATTGACGTGATCAGGTTTGCGGGTAGCCCTGCACTCCAGGCAGTGCGGTAGGCAAAGTCGTCGCCAAACGCGGCTCTGGCTGATATGGCGACTGCCACTTTTGAAGCCGTCAAGTCATCATTACGTCTCACAACACTGTTCATTCACTGCCCCTGCGCTAAGTCCTTGGAGAAGCCTAACGTCTCCCAGCGCAGATTGGCGCACGGATTCATTCCATTCGACGACGTCGCAAATTCAATTGAACCTTTCAAGCGTGACGTGGAATAAACCTCCACCACCATCGAAAGGAACAGCCATGAATCTCCGACCCTTGCTCGCCGAAAAGTTTGCGACTGGCATCGCGGCCATTATCGTGGGCGCGGTGTTAGTGGCTTGCGGTGGCAGCGACAACAATATGTCGCCGACGCCGATGCTTACTCCGACACCGACTCCAACGCCAACGCCAACGCCCACCGTACTGTCGAACTTCAAGACCACTAGCCTGGTGGCCGACACTGCCGCGGCTGGCGCGGCACACACCGATCCCAAGCTCGTCAATGCCTGGGGCATCGCCTTCAATCCAACAGGTTTTGTGTGGGTGGCCAATAACGGCACCGCCAGCTCAACGCTGTATGACGGCAACGGCGTGCCGCAAACGCTGATTGTCACGACACCTGACGATCCGACCGGCATCGTCTTCAACAGTACGCAAGACTTCAAGATCACCCAGAACGGTGTGACCGCGGCCAGCCCATTTGTCTTTGCGACGGAAGGCGGCATGATCGCGGCGTGGTCGCCAACGGTGAATCGCACCGCCACTGTTACCGTGTACGACGGCAGCTCGGCCAGCAAAGTGTACAAAGGCATTGCCATGGCAAGCTATCTTGGCCTGAACTACCTGTATGCGGCGGACTTCCACAACAACGCGATCAGCGTCTTCGATAGCAACTTCGCTCCGGCCGTGCTGCCGGGCCAGTTTAAGGACCCCAACCTGCCGGCTGGCTATGCACCGTTCAACATTCAGGCAATTGGTGGCCGCCTTTACGTGACATTCGCAAAGCGTCCTGCCACGGGTGATGATGAGGTGCACGGGGCTGGTTTAGGTGTTGTCAGCGTATTCGACACGAGCGGTAATTTTGTGATGGAGCTGACGACAGGCGGTGCGCTGAATGCGCCATGGGGTTTGGCAATGGCGCCTGCCAACYTCGGCGGGGCCAGCAATATGCTCCTCGTGGGGAACTTCGGCGATGGCAAGATCAACGCCTACAATCCGACTACTGGCGCGTTTGCCGGGACGCTGGCTAAGTCGGACGGCACACCCATTGTGATTGATGGCTTGTGGGGTATCGCGTTTGGTCCTGGCGTGAACAGCCAGCCGACTAATACTCTCTTCTTTACGGCTGGCCCTGGCGATGAAGCCCACGGGCAGTATGGCCGCATCGATATGCAGTAGGCACCATTACACGGCGCGTCTCCGAGCTTGAACCAGGAGCGCGCCGGCGGCGATTATTCTGCGTCAAATTCAGCGGCGGCTTTGGCTGACCACAGCGCCTGGTTGTAAGTAGGGAATGGGATGTCGTATTTGTCGACGCTGCCGTCTTCGGCGATGAAGTAGGTCCACCAGCCTGCGGGGTCAGGCACGATCGCGATGTCTTTCGGCTTGCAATGCTCCATGAGATCGTCGCCCTGTTCGAGGGTGACAATGCGCGTTTTGCGGTGACTGATCAGCGTGGCCATGCACGCATTGTATGCCAATTCCTAACCTTGTCTCATCATTTAAAATACTGATGAGATGACTGCCCTAATACTTCTACCCGGAATGGATGGGACCGGCACTTTGTTTGCCGATCTCGTGTCGGTGTTACCGCCGGATTTGCGGCCGGTGGTAGTGGCATATCAAGTACACCGTCCGCTCAACTATGCGGAGCTAACGCAATTTGTCAGCGCGCAGTTGCCGAGCAACGAACCTTACATACTGCTCGGCGAATCGTTTTCTGGGCCGGTCGCCATTAGCCTTGCGGCCAAGCGGCCTGGCGGGCTAGCCGGCCTCGTTCTGTGCGCTACGTTCGCCAAAAACCCACGGCCTGAATTAGCGCCACTGCGCCCACTGCTGGGTATTCTGCCTTTTCCATCGTGGTTGCTGTCCTTAGTTGCTCCATTCCTACTGTCCTCGAATCGTGATAAACGATTGATGCGAGAGCTGCGTAACGCTGCCGCATGCGTCGATGCACGCGTATGGCGCGCACGTTTACGGGCGGTGTTAGATGTTGATGTATCCACTGAGCTTAGGAGTATTGAGGTCCCGATTTTATATTTGCAGGCAGCGGATGACCGGCTCGTGCCTTCTTCGGCTGCACGGTTCATCGCAGATCAAGTACCGTCGGTGGAAGTTCTTCAGATTGACGGTCCGCACTTACTTTTGCAGACGCAGCCGCGTGCATCAGCGGCCGCAATCAGCGCCTTTATGCGTCAAATCCCCGCCTGACAGTAAGGGCATTTTGCCCATCAGTACGGGGAATTACGTACATTCATTTATGGTACTCATTGACTATACTCAAG
>NZ_JBFRDW010000014.1:0-23405 GCF_052113985.1 Pseudoduganella sp. RAF53_2
TCTCTACACCGAGGAACAGCAATGAAAGAAATCGAAAGCAATTTAGATTCTGCGTCCTCACACATTCCGACTGAATGGGCTGCCATAGATTGGCGGCGTGTTCAAAAGAATGTAAGAGTCATGCAGATTCGACTAACGAAGGCGACACAGGAAGGCGACTGGCGCAGGGTGAAATCCCTACAACGGTGGCTGACCCGCTCGTTTAGTGCGAAAGCACTGGCAGTCAAACGAGTGACAGAAAACCAAGGCAAACGTACCGCAGGTGTAGACCGGCAATTATGGGATACACCGCCGCAGAAGTTTGCGGCAATAGCGCAGTTGGAGAAACGTGGATATCGGCCCCTGCCACTAAGGAGGGTCTACATCCCTAAGGCCAATGGAAAGGAACGCCCCTTGGGCATTCCGACCATGAAGGATCGAGCCATGCAAGCGCTGCATTTGCTGGCGTTCGACCCAGTCTTGGAGGCAGTGAGCGACCCGAACTCTTATGGATTTCGGAAAAACCGCGCCACTGCCGACGCAATGAGCCAGTTGTTCATCAAGTTGTCCCAAAAGGCTTCGGCCCGGTGGGTACTGGATGCGGACATTGAAGGCTTCTTCGACAACATCAATCATGACTGGCTGATCAAACATGTCTGTATGGACAAGGAGATTCTCCGGAAATGGTTGAGGTCAGGTGTAGTCGACCGGGCGCAATTGCTGGCAACCACAGCGGGAACCCCACAGGGCGGCATCATCAGCCCTGCATTGGCAAACTGGACGCTAAATGGTTTGGAGACGGGACTGCTCAAGCACCTTAGTGCGAAGTTTGGTACGTCAAAAATCAAAGGGCTCAAAGTTGGTGTAATACGATACGCGGATGATTTCGTGGTTCCAGGCGGTTCAGTAGAACTGCTTGAAACAGAAATCAGGCCATGGATAGAAACCTTCCTCGCACAACGAGGTCTGCGACTGTCTGAGGCCAAAACCAAGATCGTAAGCATCGACCAGGGCTTCGATTTCCTCGGATGGAATTTCAGGAAGTACGATGGAAAACTGTTCATCAAGCCGAGTAAGAAGAACGCGAAATCGTTCTACGACAAGCTGAGGAAAATCATTGGCGAGCATTTGATGGTCCGGCAGGAAGACTTGATCCGGCTGTTAAATCCAGTTCTACGCGGTTGGGCGCAGTATCACAGCCCCGTAGTAGCCAAACAGGCGTTCTCGCGCATGGAGTCGTTGCTGTTCTGGCGACTGATGCGGTGGGCCAAGCGCAGGCATCCGAACAAGAGTGTCGATTGGATTAACAAGAAGTACTGGCGGCCAATCGGTGATCGAAAGCGGGTATTTGCTGCGGACGTTGTAACGAAAGATGGCAAGAAAGGTGTAATGGAACTGTACTCGTTAGCGAGTACAGCTATTGAGCGCCACAAGAAGGTCATTGGGGAGTACCACCCCTATGATCCGCAATGGGAAGCATACGGTGAAACTCTCCGGCAGGAACGCATGTTGAAAAACATGAGCTACCGAAAGGAGTGGGCCAAATTGTATGCGGACCAGCGCGGCCTGTGCGCGCTCTGTGAATGCGAGATGGACATGGACACAGGATGGCACGACCACCACATTGAATACCGTGTGATGGGCGGGTCGGACGCCCTTGGAAATCGCGTACTATTACACCCCAACTGCCATACTCAAGTGCACCGCCTTGGGTTAAAGGTTGTGAAACCGGTTCCTGTATAGGGACTCTTATTATGCTTGAGCCGTGTGCGGTGAAAATCGCATGCACGGTTCTTAGGGGGGAGGGGTTCTGGTAACAGACCCTTCCTACCCTACCCTAACTTGCCACGCCTACCGCCATGAGCAACTCCCTGATCGACACGGCACCCGGCTACGACCAGCCCATCGCCGTCCTCAAACATTGCCACGACAAGATCCGCAAGCAATTGCAAACCTTGCAAAACCTGCTGAGCCACTTGCCCCAGCACGGCGCCGATGCGGCAGCGCAGCAGGCGGCGCAGGCGGTGCAGAAATATTTCAACAAGGCTGCCCATCTGCATCACGACGATGAGGAAGTCGACCTGCTGCCCATGCTCCAGGCGACGGCGCAAAACGAGGACGCCGCCCTCCTGCGCACCCTGGCGCCCGCAATTCTGGAGCAGCACCAGCAAATGGATAAAGACTGGCATATAATCGATTCGCAACTCGACAAGATTGCCAACGGTTCCAGCGCCGCCCTGAATGCAGAGGATGTCACGCGCTTTGTGCAGGCCTATAGCGCCCACATGGAAACCGAAGAGGCCCACATCGCCCCCATGGCAAAACGGATTCWGAGTCCCGCCCAGATGGCTATCCTGGGCGAGGCCATGCAGCAGCGCCGCGGCCTGCTGCCGTCTGCCGGTGGCATCGCCCTGGCCGACCTGAGGATGGATTACGGGCGCGCCAGCCTGTCCGAAGCTGATACGCTGGCTGAACCGGTAGCGCAATTTGCCAAGTGGTTCAATGAAGCCATGAAGGCGCAGGTGAACGAGCCGAACGCGATGAGCGTGGCCACCGTGGGCAGGGACGGGCGCCCCAGTTCGCGCATCGTGCTGATCAAGCAGTACGACGAGCGCGGCTTCACCTGGTACACCAACTATCAGAGCCAAAAAGGCCAGCAACTCGCGGAAAACCCGCATGCCGCCATCCTGTTCTTCTGGCCCGAGCTGGAACGGCAGGTACGCATCGAGGGCCGCGTGGAACAGACATCGGCCGAGGACAGCGACAAGTATTTCTACAGCCGTCCTTTGAAGAGCCAGCTGGGCGCCATCGCGTCGCAGCAAAGCCAGCCGATTGGAAGCCGGGAGCAGATGGAGGCGCAATTCGCCGCGGTGGAAGCGGCAAGCGGCGACAAGCCGCAGCGTCCGGTGCACTGGGGGGGTTACCGCCTGGTGCCGGACCGTGTGGAATTCTGGCAAGGTCGCGCTTCGCGCTTCCACGACAGGATTGTGTACACGCTGCAGGCGGACGGCAGCTGGACCAGGGAACGCATCCAGCCATAAAGCCACCGGGCCTCCAGCGGAACGATGACCAATGGAGGCTCAATGTTTGTACAGAACCGCATCAACGCCTGGGTCGATAGTGTCGCTACCCAGATCTCCATACCCTTGCGGGTCGAACTGTGGAATGGCCGCAGCTTCGATTTCTCCAAGGAGGCCCCGCGCGTGACGATCCGCGTGCCGAATCCTTCGGCTGCGCGCTATCTGCTCTCGCCTTCGCTCTCCAACCTGGGTACGGCGTATGTGGAAGGCGCGATCGAGGTCAAAGGGCGTGCAGCGGATATGATCAAAGTGGTCAACGCGCTGGCGCGCAGCACGCTGCAGGAAAGCGGCAAGCTGTCGCGCATCGTGCGCACCTTCCATCACGACCGCAAGAAAGACGCGGAAGCGATCCGCTACCACTACGACGTCTCCAATGAGTTCTACCAGCAGTTCCTGGACCCGAACATGGTCTATTCCTGCGCCTATTTCGAAAACGGCGACGAGGACCTGGCCAGCGCGCAAATCAAGAAGATCGATCACATCTTGAAAAAAATTCAGCTTCAGCCGGGGCAGACCTTGCTCGACATCGGCTGCGGCTGGGGCGCCCTGGTGATCCGCGCGGCGCAGCAGTATGGCGCGCGCTGTGTGGGCATCACGCTGTCGGAGAACCAGCACGCGCTGGCGACTGAACGGGTGCGCGCGGCAGGACTGGAGCACCTGATCGATATCAGCCTGCAGGATTACCGCGATGTGACCGGCACCTTCGACCGCATCACCAGCGTGGGCATGTTCGAGCACGTCGGCATTCGCCACCTGCAGGAATACTTCGGCATCATCAACCGCCTGCTGGCCGACGATGGCGTATGCATGAATCACGGCATCACATCCACCGATCCGGACAACGGCGAAACGCCTTATGGCGGCGGCGAGTTCATCGAGAAGTACGTGTTCCCGCACGGCGAGCTGGCGCATATCGGCCAGGTACTGAAGGCGATGCAGCAAGGCCAGCTGGAAGCGTTCGACGTGGAAAACCTGCGCCGCCATTACGCCAGGACCTGCGGCATCTGGACCGAGAATTTCGAGCAGAACGAGGAAAAAGTACGCGAACTGGCGGGCGACAAGCGCTTCCGCATCTGGCACGTCTACCTGGCCGGCTGCAGCTACGCCTTCGAACAGGACTGGATCAGCCTGTATCAGATCGTGTGCGGCAAGGCGGGGCGCGCGTCGCAAGCCCTGCCCTGGTCGCGCAAATACATCTACGCGTAGGGCGGATCATCGATCCGCCGTCCACGGCGCGCGCACAACGGCGGATCGATGATCCGCCCTACTTGAGCTTGTTCGAATACATCTTGCGGAACTTGGCCACCTTCGGCTCCACTACGAAAGCGCAGTAACCCTGCAAAGGGTGCTGCGCGAAGTAGTTCTGGTGATAGTCCTCAGCCTTGTAATAGGGCTGGGCGGCCGACAGTTCCGTCACGATGGGCGCATCCCACACATGGGCCATCTCCGCGATGACCTGGCGCGCGGTCGCTTCCTGCTCCGGCGACTGGTGGTAAATCACCGAGCGGTACTGGGTGCCGACATCGTTGCCCTGGCGGTTCAGGGTGGTCGGGTCGTGGATGGTGAAGAAGATTTCCAGAATGTCACGATAACTGATGACGGCCGGGTCGTATTCCAGCCGCACGACCTCCGCATGGCCGGTATCGCCCGTGCATACCTGTTCGTAGCTCGGATTCGGCGCAGCGCCGCCCGAATAGCCGGATTCCACCTTGGCAATCCCGCGTACTTGCAGATACACCGCCTCGGTACACCAGAAGCAGCCGCCGCCTAATACTGCGACTTCGCTCATAGAAACCTCCCTGACATGTCAGTTTCCCTACTGTATCCCAAACCAACCCTGTATGCTTGCAGTTTGCCGCCATACTGAAAATCGAGGTCGCTTTCGCCAAGGTTTTACTGGACGGCTTTTGAGATAATTGTTTCGAATTAAACAGGTTCAGCATGAATACTAGCTCCCCCCGCGCCGAATTGCGCGAGTTCGACAGTACCCAATTTCGCCAGGCGCTGTCGCAATTTGCCACAGGTGTCTGCGTGATCACYACACGCTTGGCCGATGGCGGGTTCCGCGGGTTGACAGCCAGTTCATTCAATTCCGTTTCCCTGGAGCCGCCGCTGGTGCTGTGGAGCCTGGGTACGGGAGCCAACAGCCTGCCCATATTCAGTGGCAATTCGCACTATGTGATCAATGTGCTCAGCGCCGACCAGGCCCATCTGGCGAAGCTGTTTTCCACCCGCACCGAAGATCCTTTCGGCAATGTGGAATTCGAGCTGTCGCGCACGRGCCAGCCTGTCCTGAAGGGTTGCACCGCGTGGTTCGAATGCCACAACCGCAGCCGCTATCCGGAGGGCGACCACGTGATTTTCGTGGGCGAGGTCGAGCATTGCGAATTGACGCCGCGCGCGCCGCTGGTCTTCCACGGCGGGCAGTTTGTTGGGCTGGAGCGCCCCTGAAGTAGAAACTTTATCAACCAATAGAGAGAGACAATGAGCCAGACGAAAGCCCCCTTCCACTGGGACGATCCGCTGCTGCTGAACAGCCAGCTGACGGACGAAGAGCGCATGGTGCGCGACGCCGCCGCCGCCTACTGCCAGGACAAGCTGGCGCCGCGCATCCTGGAAGCCTTCCGCCACGAGCGGATGGATACGTCGATCTTCAAGGAGATGGGCGAACTGGGCCTGCTGGGCCCGACGATTCCGGAACAATACGGCGGCCCAGGCCTGGGCTACGTGGCCTACGGCCTGATCGCGCGCGAAGTGGAGCGCGTCGACTCCGGCTACCGCTCGATGATGTCCGTGCAATCCTCGCTCGTGATGGTGCCGATCTATGAATTCGGTACCGAAGAACAGCGCCAGAAATTCCTGCCGAAGCTGGCCACCGGCGAATGGATCGGCTGCTTCGGTCTGACCGAGCCGAACCACGGTTCCGATCCGGGCTCCATGGTGACCCGCGCTCGGAAAGTGGCGGGCGGCTATTCCCTGACCGGCTCCAAGATGTGGATCACCAATTCCCCGGTTGCCGACGTGTTCGTGGTGTGGGCCAAGGATGACGAAGGCGCGATTCGCGGCTTCATCCTGGAAAAAGGCATGAAAGGCCTGTCCGCGCCGGCAATTCACGGCAAGTTCGGTCTGCGTGCTTCCATCACCGGCGAAATCGTGATGGATGAAGTGTTCTGCCCGGAAGAAAACGCCTTCCCGGACGTGCGCGGCCTGAAAGGTCCGTTCACCTGCCTGAACTCGGCACGCTACGGCATCGCCTGGGGCGCGCTGGGCGCTGCGGAAGCCTGCTGGCACACCGCCCGCCAGTACACCCTGGACCGCAAGCAATTCGGCCGTCCACTGGCCGCCAACCAGCTGGTGCAGAAGAAGCTGGCCGATATGCAGACCGAAATCACCCTGGGCCTGCAAGGCTGCTTGCGCCTGGGCCGCATGAAGGACGAAGGCACGGCTGCGGTCGAAATCACCTCGATGATGAAGCGCAATTCCTGCGGCAAGTCGCTGGACATCGCCCGCGTGGCGCGCGACATGCTGGGTGGTAACGGTATTTCGGACGAGTTCGGCATCATCCGCCACATGGTGAACCTGGAAGTGGTCAATACCTACGAAGGTACCCACGATATCCACGCCCTGATCCTGGGCCGTGCCCAGACCGGCATCCAGGCCTTCCAGTAATCAAAACCCCCGGCCCAAAAGCAAGTGGCAGGCACGATGTGCCTGCCACTAGAGTTACGCTCTTGGTCTTAAATCAGAACTTGTAGCCGATTGCCAGGGTGACTGCGATCGGGTCGAGCTTGGCAGTGATGCTCTGGCCGGTGCTGAAGTGCGCGGTGGTCTTCAGCTTGGTCTTGATTACGGAAACGTCGCCGAACCAGTGCTCATTGATGCGGTAAGTGCCACCGATCTGCGCGTTACYGGCCCACTTGGAATCCATCTCGAAGGTCACCGGCTTGCCTGCGCCCGGATCGATGAAGGCGGTCAGCGTGGCGGAGCCAGTTTCCTTGCGGAAGTAAGCGTAGGTGATGCCCAGGCCGACGTAAGGACGGAACTTCGCGTTCGGCTCCATGAAGCGGTACTGGAACATCAGGGTCGGTGGCAGCGCTTCCGCGGTGCCCAGCTTGCCAACGCCCTTGATCATGCCGTCGCCGCTCAAATCATGCTTGAGCGGTGCACCCAGCAGCAGCTCGGTGCTGATGTTATCGGTGATCATGTAGGCGCCGGTGACCAGCGGCTTGGTGTCGGCACTGACATCGGTCTTCGAGCCCGGCAGGGTCGGCGCGGTGAACTCGCCGCTTTCCACTTGCGGCATCAGGCGGTTGACACCGACCTTGACCATGTACTCGCCCTTCGACTGCGCTTGCGCGCCCATCGACAGGCCCATTGCGGCGGCCAGGGCCGCCAGCTTGGCTACGTGTTGCATACGAATTTTCATAGTGTCTCCTGTGGTCTTGGGCTGATTACATCCAGCCCTTGAGGGCCATCTTTTCAGACACATAGCGTGCCAGCAGCTTGTGGTTGAACGGGGTCGGGTGCACCGAGTCCGCATAGGAGTAGTGGCTCACGTCGCCGGCCTTCAGGTTGCCGCCGTTGCAGGTCAGCGAGCTGGCCAGCGGGTTCTTCGGCGAAGCCAGGTCGCAGGCGGTGTCCTTCACATTGGTCAGGCCGTATGGCGCAGGGTTGGTCGCCTGGTCGTGGCTGACGAAGTACACGTCCACCAGTTGCACATTGGCTTCAGTGGCCAGGCCGTTGGTCAGCTGGTCGTTGAAAGCTTTGACCATGGCGCCGATCAGGGTGCGGGTATTGGCATCCTGCGCCAGGCCGCTTGGCGTGCTGGCCACGTCAGGCATATTGTTGACGACCACGAACTTGGCGCCATTGGCCAGCAGCTGGTTCTTCACCAGTGCCACCAGTTCGGCACCGGCCTGGCCCAGTGCCGCCACCAGATCCGGGCCGTGCGCTGCGGCGTAGTCGGCGCCGGCCTTGGTGCCGGCGGCAGTCGCGTCGGCCTGTGCCTTGGCAACCATCGGACCGTACACGGCAGGGGAAGCGGCGGAGGTATTTCCTGCCATCACGGCAGCAGTCACGGCAGCCTGCACCACGCTGGTGTCGGTGTGGCCAGGACGTGCAGCCTCGGAAGCGACGGCCAGGCCGATCGATTGTGCTGCGGTTTGCGGATTCGGTGCGCCGGCAGCCAGCTGGCCGACCAGGCTGGTAGCAAAGGTCTGTGCGCCCGCCGCGGTACCGGCGGCGGTGGCGTTCTTGCTCAGCTCGTCCAGGCCTTCCAGAATGTCGTTACCGCCGGCCATGACCAGCACCAGCTCGTCCCCTTTGAACTTGCCGCCGACCTTGGCCAGGTGATTCGAGATTTGCTTGGCGACAGGCACGGTCAGTGCGCCCAGCGCGCTGCCGGTAGCCTTGTTGCCCGGACCAACCGGGTTGGTCACACGGGCGCCGCCCTGTGCATAGTTATTGCAGCTGGTGTTGGTGGCCACAGGCACGTTGAAGCCTTTGGTGGCATCGCCTTCCAGGCCGGTCATGTATGGGCACTGAGTGCCCAGGCCGACCTGATTCGCCAGCAGCTCGGTCCAGGTGAGGCCGGTCAGCGCTTCGTTGACCGAGGTATTGTTGCCATTGATGGTGAACTTGCCGCCGCCCAGGGCTTTGACGGTACCCACGGCGTAAGTACCAATGTCGGACAGGCTGTCGCCAAAGACAATCTGTGCGGAATATTTGACTTTAGGGGTTTGATCGCCGGCACGTGGGCCGCTGCCACCACCACAACCTGCAATTACTGCTGCCGCAGCCGCTGCAACTGCGGCCAACGCGAATTTCGTATGACGCATTTTGTCTCCTGGGGGTAAATATTCTTATGCATGCGAACGCTTGTGCTATTCGCAGTCCAAATAATATGCCAGCACCAATGAGACTTATACAAGGGAAATTTTGTAGAAACGGCAGTATTTACACTGCCGCGTTGCATGATCAGCGCAGCGAGGCGTTGAAGAACTGGCGAGCGGCTAGCAAGCAGAAAGGCGCTGCATAGCGGGAGTGATAGCGTTCGCCGACGGCTTCATCGGGATTTTTGCCGTCCTTGATGGCGCTGGCGCGCGCCGTTTCAAGTACATGCGCGAACGAAAGACGCAGCGGTGTGAACTGGTCCTGCTGGGCATGCGCTTCCAGATCGAGCAGCACCGGCTTGCTGCCGTGCGCTTCGAAATAGCTTGCGGTCGCCGTGGCATTTGCGAACGGCACGGCCTGGTCGCCGGCGCCGCCGCACAGCAGCAGCGGGCTTTGCGGCGTATAGCTGCGCAGGTCGTTCTTCAGCATCCATTTGCGCAGATTGTTATGCGAGGTGCAGCCCGCGCCCGGATCGCCATTGCAGGGGAAGCTGGCCATGTCCTGCAGATAGGCGTCGCGGTAGCTGCTGCGCACCAGGTGCGGATCGGCGAAGAAGGCACTGGCGCCGGCCGACTGAGGCTGCGAGTCCGGCGCAAACAAGCCGCGCGTCGGCAGCTTGCCGCGCTTGAACAGATCGGTGCGCGACATGCTGCCGGGCAGCAGTGTTTCGATGCCCGCTGCGTACTGGCTTTCATAGAAGTCGCCCGGCGTGCCGTAGATGGCAGCTCCCGCCTTCTGCGCCGAGGTCGCGATCAGCGGCAGATAGACCGTGATGCCCGCATTCGGTTTGCCGCTGAAAACGTTATCCGAGAACTGCGCCAGCGCATACGGCCCGGACAGACCTGCTGCCGCCGTCACAGTGAATTCATTGCTGTACTGCTGCTGGATGGCGCGCTGCGTGGCCAGCGCCACGAAGCCGCCCTGGGAATAGCCCGCGACGAACAGCTGCTGCGAGTAGCCCTGCTTCAGGCGCGCCAGCGCGATGTGCGCAGCGCGCAAGGCATCGACCATATCCGCCGATTGCTGCTCCGCGTTCAGATACGGATGGTAAGGCAGCGAGGAACCGTCATACCCCGCGTAATTGGGCGCCACGACGATATAGCCCTGCGATGCGAACAAAGCCGCCACCAGTTGCGCCTCGCCGCGCAGGCGGGCCATATTGTGGTCCTTGGCGATCGACGTGCCGTGCGCGTACAGCAGGATGGGACGATCGCCTTTGCACATCGCCTCCTTGCCGGTGGGCGTGATGATGGCGGCGCTGGCGTCGGTCGGCTCGCCATGGCCGCCCACGGTGTTGTAGCGCACCGAATACGTGGTGATGGTGCAGTGCGGCTCGCCCACCGCTTCGCGCAGCGCGTCCGATGCGCGCGTGAGCAACTCGTTCAGCGTCGAAGGTTCGATGTGCTTCATGCTGATCGGACCCACGCTGATTTTCTGCATCGTAGGGCCGGACAGGATTTTGCCGCGTTGCGAAGGCTGCACCGTCATGGCGGAACGCGCCGCCGATGCGCCGCCGGTGGCCGTGGCAACACCTGCCGCAGAAACGGGCGGCGCGGCACTCAGGGGCAACAGGCTTGGTTCTGGAGGGTCGGCAAAAACCGGGGCTGCGGCCAGGACAGCCGCCAGCGTTGCTGCGAGAAGTCGTAAAGAGAACATCACAGCCTCCATGCGCAACGCGCAGGAGGCTGATCTCCCCGGCGGTTACGGCGTCAGGAAACGCTCGATAATGCCGGCGGAACCGAAGGCGGCACGGCGCAGGCGATCGTTCACGCCAGCCCATGCGGCATCCTGCGGCGGTGCTTCAACGAGGATCAGATCGACCTGCTCCTGGTCCATCGCACGCAGCGCGGCATACACACCATAAGCATACCCCTTTGGCTCATCGGGGAGCGCAACATATGGCGCCCTGGCTGCGATTGGCGTGTAGTGAATCAGCGCCACCCTGCGGCCACGGGCGGCGAGCGCGGAAACGGTGTCCGGGATGTCGCGGGTTGGCAACAGCGCCACCGGCGCTTTCGGTGCGTAATGCGATTCCAGCGTACCGGATGCGCGCGGCGCGGCCTGGTCGGGTGCCTGCGGCAGTTGTCCGATCACTTGCGCGATCTCCTCGGCGGAGATGTGACCTGGACGCAAGAGTACCGGGCCATGCGTGGCCATACGCGAGAGATCGAGGATGGTCGATTCGATGCCGACCTGGCTGTTGCCGCCATCGAGCACCGCAGCGATCACGTTGCCCGCGCCGACTTCTCCGGCGAATTCATCGCGCACGTGCTGCGCGGTGGTCGGGCTGACGTTGCCAAATTTATTGGCCGATGGTGCAGCGACGCCGCCCTTGCCGTTCTTGAACGCGGACAGCAGTTCAATTGCCACCGGATGCGATGGGCAGCGGATGCCAACGGTGTCCTGCCCGCCGGATACCGCATCGGGAATATGCGCGTTGCGCTTCAGGATCAGCGTCAGCGGACCGGGCCAGAACGCCTTGACCAGCTGGCGCGCTGCGTCAGGGACATCGGTTACCCAGTAATCGAGATCGGCGCCGGGAGCGACGTGCACGATCACCGGATGGTCTTGCGGGCGGCCTTTGGCGGCGTAGATCTTTGCCACCGCGGCCGGATTTTCAGCGTCCGCACCGAGGCCATACACGGTCTCGGTGGGGAACGCGACCAGCTCGCCGGCCGCCAGCGCATCGGCTGCCGCGGCAACGGCGTGGAACTGCTCGGTCATGGCGCGATACCCAGGATGGCGCAGGCGGCGTTCAAATGCTGCTGCGCTTCCGCCAGCGTCGGCGCGACGAAGGTCAGGTGGCCCATCTTGCGTGCACGGCGCGGATCTTCCTTGCCGTACAGGTGCAGATTGGCGCCCGGCAGTGCCAGCACCTTGTCCCACGCCGGTTCACGCTGCAAATCGCCGTCAAACCAGATATCGCCGAGGATGTTCAGCATCACGGCCGGCGAGTGCTGGCGCACATCGCCCAGCGGCAGCCTGGCCATCGCGCGGACTTGCTGCGCGAACTGGCTGGTGACGCAGGCATCGATGGTGTAATGGCCGCTGTTGTGCGGACGCGGCGCCATCTCGTTCACGACCAGCGAACCATCCGCCAGCACGAAGAACTCGATGCACAGCACACCCACATAACCCAGCTCCGCCACGATGGCCTGTGCCGCATCCTGCGCCTTGCGGGCGCATTCGGCGGACACATTCGGTCCCGGCACCGTGGTGGTGAACAGGATGCCGTCGCGGTGCACGTTTTCGGCGATCGGATACACAACCGACTGGCCATCGGCGCCACGCGCGGTCAGCACGGACACTTCATACGCCAGCGGCAGCATCTTCTCCAGCAGGCAGGTGACCTCGCCCATGGATTCGAAGGCGGCGCGCACATCTTCACGCGACTTCACGCGCACCTGGCCCTTGCCGTCGTAACCCATGCGCACCGTTTTCAGGATGCCCGGCAGCAGATCATCGGCGATGGCGTCGATGTCGGCTTGCGAAGCGATTACTTTATGCGGTGCAGGCATCACGCCGGATTTCGGCGCACAGGAAACGAAGAAGGATTTTTCCGCCACGCGGTCCTGCGCCACGGACACGCCGTGCGCATTCGGCGCAACGAAGACCGATTGCGCCAGACGCGACAAGCTGTCGGCCGGCACGTTCTCGAACTCGGTGGTGACCGCCACGCATTGCGCGGCCAACGCATCGAGGCCGGCAGCGTCGCTGTAGCCGGCGTTGATCAGGCGATTGGCCGCCTGGCCCGCCGGGCAATCATCGGATGGTTCCAGCACGGCCACGCTGTAGCCCATGCTTTGCGCGGCGTGGGCGAACATGCGGCCAAGCTGGCCGCCGCCCATCACACCCAGCCACGCTGGTGGGTTGGTTGCATTACTCATTATTCAGACGGCAGTTTCATGGCCTGTGCGGCGGCGGTTTGCTGGGCGCGGAAATCGGACAGCTTGGCAGCCAGCGCATCGTCGGTGGTGGCGATGATGGCAACGGCAGTCAGGGCCGCGTTGGCGGCGCCCGCTTCACCAATGGCGAAGGTGGATACCGGCACGCCCTTCGGCATCTGCACGATGGACAGCAGCGAATCTTCGCCACGCAGGTACTTCGACGGCACAGGCACGCCCAGCACCGGCACGATGGTCATGGCAGCGACCATGCCAGGCAGGTGGGCAGCGCCGCCAGCGCCGGCGATGATGGCGCGCAGGCCACGCTCACGCGCGCTCTTGGCGTATGCGTACATCTCGTCCGGCATGCGGTGCGCGGAAATCACCTGGGCCTCGTAAGGCACGCCAAACTGCTTGAGGATGGCCACGGCATTCTGCATCACGTCCCAGTCCGAGGACGAGCCCATGATCACGCCGACCAGCGGCTTGTTCTGGTCTGCCATGCTTATACCTTCAGCTTCTCGCCGGTCAGGCGCTCGATGGCTTCGAAATACTTGGCCTGGGTTTTGTCGATCACGTCAGCCGGCAGCGCTGGTGCTGGCGGGGACTTGTTCCAGTCCTTCAGCGTTTCCAGGTAGTCGCGCACGAATTGCTTGTCGTAGGACGGTGGCGAGATGCCTGGACGGTAGGAGTCGGCTGGCCAGAARCGCGASGARTCGGCAGTCAGCACTTCATCCATCAGSKKCAGCRYGCCGTTSTCRTCCAGGCCGAACTCGAATTTGGTGTCGGCGATGATGATGCCCTTGGTGGCGGCGTAATCGGCGGCGGTGGTGTACAGCTTGATCGCCACGTCGCGGATCTTGGCGGCCAGTTCGGCGCCGATGCGCTGTTCCATGTCTTCGAAGCTGATGTTTTCATCATGCTCGCCCAGGTCGGCTTTGGCGGCCGGGGTGAAGATCGGCTGCGGCAGCTTGTCGGCTTGCTGCAGGCCTTCCGGCAGCTTGATGCCGCAGATGGAACCGGTGGCCTGGTAGTCCTTCCAGCCGGAACCGATGATGTAGCCGCGCACCACGGCTTCCACCAGGATCGGCTTCAGACGCTTGGCTACGACGGCGCGGCCTTTGACCTGGTCCACTTCATCGGCTGCCACCACGGATTCCGGCGTAACGCCGGTCAGGTGGTTCGGCACGATGTGCCCCAGTTTCTCGAACCAGAAATCGCTCATCTGGTTCAGGACCATGCCCTTGCCGGGGATAGGCTCGTTCATCACGACGTCGAAGGCGGACAGGCGGTCGGTGGTGACGATCAGGATCTTGTCGGTGCCAACGGCGTAGTTGTCGCGGACTTTGCCGTGGCCCAGCAGCGGCAGGGATTTGATAGTGGACTTGTAAAGGCTGTTCATAGCGGGGGAATTCTGAAAATTTAAAACCGGGGGAAACCTGGTGGCAGGCACGTTGTGCCAGCCACCTTGGACGCGGCAGTGGCCGGATGGCTGCCACATCGTGGCTGCCATCAGCACTTACCGGTTTTACTTCACGATCTGGGCCAGTTCACCGGCCTTGTAGCGCTCTGCCATCTTCTCCATCGGGATCGGCTTGATCTTGCCGGCCTGGCCTTCGCAGCCGAATGCCTGCAGGCGCGCCTTCACGATTTCTTCAGCGGCAGCACGGGCTGGCTTCAGGTAATCGCGCGGGTCGAACTTGGATGGGTTCTCGAACAGGTACTTGCGGATCGCAGCGGTCATGGCCAGACGGATATCGGTGTCGATATTGATCTTGCGCACGCCGTGACGGATGCCTTCCTGGATCTCTTCCACCGGCACGCCGTAGGTTTCCTTCATGTCACCGCCGAATTCGCGGATGATGGCCAGCAGATCCTGTGGCACCGACGAAGAACCGTGCATCACCAGGTGGGTGTTAGGAATGCGGGCGTGGATTTCCTTGATGCGGTCGATCGCCAGGATGTCGCCGGTTGGCTTGCGGGTGAACTTGTACGCGCCGTGCGAGGTGCCGATGGCGATCGCCAGCGCGTCGCACTGGGTCTTCTGCACGAAGTCGGCGGCTTGCGCCACGTCGGTCAGCAGCTGCTCGCGGGTCATGGTGCCTTCCGCGCCGTGACCGTCTTCCTTGTCGCCCTTCATGGTTTCCAGGGAACCCAGCACGCCCAGTTCCGCTTCCACGGTCACGCCGATGGAGTGGGCGAACTTCACCACTTCCTTGGACACGTCCACGTTGTATTCGTAGGAAGCGACAGACTTGCCGTCAGCCTGCAGGGAGCCGTCCATCATCACCGAGGTGAAGCCGGAGCGGATGGCAGCCATGCAGACGGCCGGGGACTGGCCGTGGTCCTGGTGCATCACCACTGGGATGTGCGGGTAAGCTTCCACGGCTGCATCGATCAGGTGGCGCAGGAAGGCTTCGCCGGCGTATTTGCGGGCGCCGGCGGACGCCTGCATGATCACCGGGCTGTTCAGCGCGTCGGCGGCGGCCATGATGGCCTGCACCTGTTCCAGGTTGTTGACGTTGAATGCCGGGATGCCATAGCCGTGTTCAGCGGCGTGGTCCAGCAGTTGACGCATGGATACGAGAGACATGGTGGTACTCCAATCAATAAAGAAATCTGTCGTTTAGCGCTGTTCTGCGCGGTGCGTGAATTCGCCGACCTTGACGATGCGCAACGCATTCGTACCGCCGACTTTGCCCATCGGCGCACCCCAGGTAACCACAATCATATCCCCCTTTTTGGCAATGCCCTGTTGCACGAGCAGGTCTTCCGCGGCGCGCAGCACGACGTCGGTCGGTGCGTCCTGCATCAGCTGGAAGGAGCGTACATTGCGGTACAGGGTGGCCTTGCGCTGCGTGGTGACGCTCGGCGTCAACGCAACGATCGGAGTGTCGATACTGTGGCGGCTCATCCACAAGGCAGTGGAACCGGATTCGGTGAGGGCCACGATGGCTTTCACGCGCAGGTGGTGCGCAGTGAACAGGGCGCCGTAGGCGATCGACTGGTCGATGCGGGTGAAGCGCACGTTCAGGAAATCAGCGTCCAGCTTGTTGTATTCGGATTGCTCGGCTTCCACGCAGATCGCGGCCATCATTTCGACAGTCTCGACCGGGTACTTGCCGGAGGCGGTTTCGGCGGAAGTCATCACGGCGTCAGTGCCGTCCAGCACGGCGTTGGCCACGTCGGATACTTCGGCGCGGGTCGGCACGGCGTTGAAGATCATCGACTCCATCATCTGGGTCGCGGTGATGGCGATCTTGTTCGATTCGCGCGCCATCTTGATCATACGCTTCTGCAGCGCAGGCACAGCGGCATTGCCCACTTCCACCGCCAGGTCGCCACGCGCCACCATGATGCCGTCGGAGGCGTTCAGGATTTCCTGCAGCGCAGGGATCGCCTCAGCGCGCTCGATCTTGGCGATCATCATCGGCTTGAAGCCGAAAGGCTCGCCGGCGATGTTGGCCAGCTGGCGTGCCATTTCCATATCGGTGGCGTTCTTCGGGAAGGAGATGGCCAGATAATCAGCCTGGAAGGACATCGCGGTCTTGATGTCTTCCATGTCCTTGGCGGTCAGGGCCGGCGCGGTCAGGCCGCCGCCCTGGCGGTTGATGCCCTTGTTGTTGGACAGCTCGCCGCCGATTTTTACGGTGGTGTAGATTTCGTGGGCAACGATCTTGTCCACGGTCAGCACGATCAGGCCGTCGTTCAGCAGCAGCACATCGTTCGGCTTCAGGTCGTTCGGCAGTGCCTTGTAGTCCAGGCCCACGCGCTCCTGGTTGCCCAGCTCGCCGTTCTCGCCCCACTTCGCATCGAGGATGAATTTGTCGCCGTTGGCCAGCTCGATCTTGTTGTTCTCGAATTTACCGATGCGGATCTTCGGACCCTGCATATCGGCCATGATCGCCACTTCCTTACCGCATTCAGCAGCGGCCTGGCGCACCAGTTTGGCGCGGTCGATGTGGTCTTGCGCCTTGCCGTGCGAGAAATTCAGACGCACGACGTCGGTGCCGGCCTTGATCATGCGGATCAGGACGTTCAGGTCAGTGGATGCAGGGCCGATGGTTGAGACGATCTTGGTGCCACGAGACATTAGAGAGTTCCTCGATATGTGCGGTGAGAGTAAAAAAGGCGCTTTGCGAGCGCCTTTTGCCTTTACTGCTGGGCGCGTTGCGCCAGGATTTCCACTGCCGGCAGGGTTTTACCTTCCAGGAACTCAAGGAAGGCGCCGCCGCCGGTGGAGATATAGCCAATCTTGTCGGTGATTGCGTATTTTGCGATGGCGGCCAGGGTGTCGCCGCCGCCGGCGATGGAGAAGGCCTTGGAGTTGGCGATTGCCATGGCCAGGGTCTTGGTGCCTTCGCCGAACTGGTCGAATTCGAACACGCCTACCGGGCCGTTCCACACGATGGTGCCGGCGGCCTTGAKCTGCTCKGCCAGYTKSGCGGMGGTYTTCGGRCCGATGTCCAGGATCATGTCGTCGTCGGCGACGTCGGCCACGGCTTTCACGGTGGCGGCCGCGGTTGGGGAGAATTCCTTGGCGCAGACCACGTCTTCAGGAATCGGCACTTGCGCGCCGCGGGCGGCCATGATGTCGATGATGGCTTTCGCTTCCGCCACCAGGTCGGCCTCGGCCAGCGATTTGCCGATCTTCAGGCCGGCAGCCAGCATGAAGGTGTTGGCGATGCCGCCGCCGACGATCAGGTTATCGACCTTGTCGGCCAGGGATTTCAGAATGGACAGCTTGGTCGACACTTTCGAGCCGGCCACGATGGCCAGCAACGGACGGGCCGGCGCGCCCAGGGCCTTGCCCAGCGCGTCCAGCTCAGCAGCCAGCAGCGGGCCGGCCGCGGCGACCGGTGCGTACTTGGCGATGCCGTGGGTAGTGGCTTCGGCGCGATGCGCGGTGCCGAAAGCATCGTTCACGTAGACGTCGCACAGCTTGGCCATGTTCTGGGCCAGCTCATCGGAATTCTTCTTTTCGCCCTTGTTGACGCGGCAGTTTTCCAGCAGCACGACCTGACCTGGCTTCACTTCCACACCGCCGGTCCAGTCCTGTTTCAGCTCAACCGGCTGGCCCAGCAGCTCGGACAGGCGCTTGGCGATCGGCGCCAGGCTGTCTTCCGGCTTGAACTCGCCTTCAGTCGGACGGCCCAGGTGGGATGTCACCATCACTGCAGCGCCACCCTTCAGCGCCATCTGAATACCCGGCACGGAAGCGCGAATGCGCGTATCTTCGGTGATATTGCCCGCATCGTCCTGCGGCACGTTCAGATCGGCACGAATAAATACACGCTTGCCCTGCAGCGCATTCTGCGCGGCCAGGTCTTCCAGGCGGTTAAATTTCAGCATGGCTACTCAAAGGGACAATAAGTTGGAAAGACCGCTATTTTACCTGAATGCCAGCACGTTTCGACCGTTTGTTATCACCTCGTCAACCACCAAATTCGGGGTCCAGGTCTGTCCTTGGGACATGCAGACAGACCCGACCCCGCATTTAGGCGAGCAGGAGCCGCAGAGCGGTGTAGGCGAGCATGCCGAAGATGATGGTTTCGAGCATGCTCTTGCGAATGAGGTAGTAGGCGCCGGCGGCGATGCCCGCGAACAGCTTGTAGTTGTGAATGCCAACCGAAACCACGCCCGCCGGATCGAGCAGCAAGTCGGGGCCGATGATGGCGGCCAAGGCGCAGGACGGCGCGTAGCGCAGCATGCCCTGCACGCGGGTCGGGATGGAAATGCGCTGGCCCACCAGCCAGAATGAACTGCGCGTGGCGGCGGTCGCGCAGCCGAGCGCAATGATGGTCAGCCAAACCTCCAGGTCAGACATGCTTCACCATCTTCTTTTCCTGAAGACTTTCCACGCCCATTGCCACCGCCATGCCAACCAGCACGGCCATCAGCAGGCCCAGCTTGTACGGCATACCGGCCGCCGCCACGGCCACAGCGCCGGACACCAGCACCCCGCACAGCGCCGGGCTGGTCGTCACCATCGGCACCGTGATGCCGATAATCGCCAGCGTTCCCGCAAAGCCGAGTCCCCACTCCGCCGGTACCGTACTGCCCAGCAGCACGCCGGCAATCGAGCCCACTTGCCAGGCCGCCCAGTTTGGATACAGCAAACCTTTGAGGTAGGACACCTTGCCCGGCTCCGGCTTGTCAGTCGGGAATTTCTGCAAATACAGCGCCACCGTCATGTCCCCGGCCGCATAACCAAGGAAAAAGCGCTGCTTCAGCGGCAGTTTCGCAAAATGTGGCGCCAGGATCGCGGCAAAAATAACGAAGCGGAGATTGACCACCAGCGCGGTCAGGAAGATCACCCAGATCGGCGCGCCCGCCGCGATCAGCGGCAGCGAGGCCAACTGGGCGGAACCGGCGTAGACAAATAAAGTCATTCCCAGCGCTTGCGGCACGGTCAGGCCGGATTTGACCATCGCCACGCCGACCACCAGTCCCCACGCCAGAATGCCGAACAAGGTCGGCAAGCCTTTGCGCACGCCCTCGCGCCACAACGCTGGGTCGTGTGCAGCAATATCAGGCTCGGCGGCAGGAAAAGTCATGTGGTCTAATAGCCACACAATGAAATCCTTCGCTGGCGGCGCTATCAATGGAAGGCGTCATTTTAACGGCGAATTCTTCTCATTGCGCGAATGGATTAAAATCGTGCTTTTTAATACCCCGGAGCATTAGAAGATGAGCAACGCCCCAGCCCCAGTCGAACTTGATGGCAAAGATCTGCCGGCATACTGCCCGAATCCGGCCATGCCACTGTGGTCCTCGCACCCACGCGTATTCCTCGACTTCAAGCACGGCGAAGCCAAATGCCCCTACTGCGGCACCGCGTATCGCCTGAAGCCGGGCACCGAAGCCGGCCATCACTAATCTTCCCGAAAACGCCCGGAGCCCCCATGGTTCGCAAGCACCAGATCGGCAGCGCCAAAGAAGTTGAAGCAGCTTTCTATGACGCGTTGAACCGGGCGGATCTCGATGCCCTGATGGCGCTGTGGGCAGACGATGAAGAAATCGTCTGCATTCACCCCGGCGGACCGCGCCTGATTGGCCACGCGCAAATCCGCGAGTCGTGGCAGTTGCTTTTAGAGCACGGTGGCTTGCATATTACCCCCTCCCAGCTGCACGAAACGCACAACCTGATGAGTTCGGTGCATACTGTCATAGAAGGCGTTACGGCAAAAAGTGGCGAGCCAGCACACCTTGTTGCGACCAATGTGTACGTTAAGACACCGAAGGGTTGGCGTATTGTGTTGCATCATGTGTCTGTAGCGCCGGGTCCCGTGCCACTTGATACGCGCGCCCCGATTCTGCACTAGATAAACGGCGGATCAATGGTCCGCCCACGACGCAGAGTGGACTCATAAGGTCCGCCAAAGACGCATCATGAACTACATCGCTCCTTTCTGGCTGCCTAGCGGCCATTTGCAAACCATTTATCCTGCCACCTGCATGGCCAAGCCGGCTGTGCGCTTCCGCCGCGAACGCTGGACCACTCCGGACGCGGATTTCATCGACGTCGATTTTGTCGATGGCCAGGCGGATAAACCCTTCGTGGTGCTGTTCCACGGCCTCGAAGGTTCGTCCGATAGCCACTACTCGCGCGCCTTGATGGCAGAGCTCGCGCAGCGCGGCTGGTCGGGCGCCGTGCCGCATTTCCGCGGCTGCTCCGGCGAAAGCAATCTGGCGCCGCGCTTCTATCACTCCGGCGATATCGTTGAACTGGACTGGATCGTCCGCCGCCTGCGCCCACGCACCAGCGGCAAATTCTATGCTTGCGGCGTCTCGCTGGGCGGCAATGCCCTGCTGCGCTGGCTGGGCGAGTCGCAGCATCAGGCCGAATTTGTGGATGCTGCATGCGCGGTATCGGCGCCCATGGATCTGGCGAAAGGTGGCAATGCCTTGTCGCGCGGCTTCAATCGCCTGTACAGCCGCATGTTCCTGCAGACCATGAAGCCGAAGTGCGTGGCCAAGTTGAAGCAGTTCCCCGACCTGTTCGATCTCGATGCGATGATGGCGGCCACCGACCTGCACACTTTCGACAATATCGTGACGGCGCCGCTGCACGGTTTCCGCGATGCCGACGATTACTGGGACCGCGCCAGCGCCAAGCATGTGCTGGACGACATCACCGTGCCGACCCTGGTGCTGAATGCGAAGAACGATCCCTTCTTTCCTGGTGTGCATTTGCCAAGCACCGCGTCGCCGCAGGTGGTGTTGGACTATCCGGAAGAAGGCGGCCATGTGGGCTTCGCCACCGGCAGTCTGCCGGGCAGCCTGAGCTGGCTGCCCTTGCGCATGCTGCATTTCCTGGAAGGGAATCGCTCGGTGCCTGCGCCAAAAAACGGCGCCTTGTGCGAGGCTTGATGCATGGATGAAATCGTCAAACAGGCAATCGCGAAATGGCCCAATGTGCCGCACTGCTACGGCTGGCTGGCGCTGGATGCGCGCGGCAACTGGCGCATGCGCGATGAGCGCGCCCAGCATTTCAATCAACCGGGCGATAAGCTGAACAATCCAGCGCTGGTGGGCTTCATCGTCCGTAATTACCTGAAGGACGAGCGCGGGTGCTGGTATTTCCAGAACGGTCCGCAGCGCGTTTATCTAAATCTGGAAGCGACGCCCTTTATTGCCCGCACCGATCCTGTGCAGGGCTTCGTGCTGCATACGGGTGCGCCACTCGGCGTGCCGGATCAGGCATGGCTGACCGAAACGGGCGAACTGATTTTGCGCTCAGGCGAAACCGTCGCCCAACTGGACGATCGCGATTTCGCGCAAGTGCTGCCGTTGCTGGAACTGGACGGAACGCCCGCCAGTGATGAAGCGCTGCTCGACTGGCTGGAGCATGCGGACGGTGAACTGGTGCTACGCACGGGCGGCCGCGCAGTGCCTGTTTCGCCGATTGCGCGCACGGATGTGGAGCAACTGGGCTTCCGCCGCGTGCCGACGCCGGCGTAAGCGCTACGCTTGAACGGCGGATCGATGATCCGCCCTACGCATCTTCGATGAAATACGCGATGTTTGATGTAGGGCGGATCATCGATCCGCCATGAACCGCCGCCGGCTTTAATCCTTATCCTTGTCCTTCTTCTTATCGCCCAGCATCTCGCGGCGCTTGGCCTGCAGTTCGCGCTCGCGGCCATCGATCACCGACTGGTCGTAGTAGGTCGCATCAGGCGCCTTGCGCGCCAGACCGAGCTGATCCAGTGCCGCCATGGTGCCGCCTTGCAGCACATAGGACTCGGCCAGCGCAATGTGCTGCAGCGCGATCTTACCCTGCTTCGAATACGCCTGCGCCAGGAAGTCATACAGCTCCGGCTCGCTGCGGTACATCTGCAGCTGATCGCGCAGGAATAGTGCCGCCTCGTCCGACTTGCCGCCTTTAATCATCGCGTCCGCATACTGCCAGGCCAGGCCGCGCGACAGCGGATAGCGCGCATGCGCCGCCTCCGCCTCCTTGACCGCCGCCGCAATCACTTTCGGATTGTCTTCCTGCGCCAGCTTGATTTCCAACGACAGGAAGGCCAGTTCGGTATCGGTCTGGCCGCGCGGCATGGGAGAACTGAAAGCCCCGGCGGTGGGCGCCTTGTCGAGGGTGGCGCGCGCCTTGTCCAACCATTGCTGGGCGCCCGCGTAATCGTGCTGGCGCATTGCGACCATCGACAGGCCGTACTGGCCGGCCGCGACTTGCTGGCGGCCCGGCGCTTCCGTCTGCGTCTGGAAGAATGCCTTTGATTCGGCCAGGCCTTTTTCGCTCTCATCCTGCAGCACGCGGGCGCGCGAGCGCACCAGGAAGAAGTCCGTGCCATCCACGCGCGGACGGAAAGGCGTTTCGCGGATGCGTGCCTGGATATCGGCGATACGCTCCGTGGTCAGCGGGTGGGTCTGTAGCCACGCCGGCACGATGTCACTGTAGTTGCGCGTGGTCTGCTGCAGGCGCTGGAAGAAGCCCACCATGCCACTCACGTCATAGCCCGCTTCGCCCATGATCTGGAAGCCCACACGGTCCGCTTCGCGTTCCGCATCGCGGCTGAAATTCAGCTGGCGCTGGATGGCCAGGCCCTGCCCGCCCATGAACACGCCGATCGCCGCGTCACTGCTGGCCTTCGATGCCAGCGCGGCGAGAATCATCGCCGCCAGCGGAATCAGCGCATCGGTTTTCTGTGCGCCGATCTGGCGCGCAATGTGGCGCTGCGCCACGTGGCCGATTTCGTGCGACAGCACTGACGCCAGTTCGGATTCGGTCTGCGCCGCCAGCAGCAGCGACGAGTGCACGCCGATATTCCCGCCTGGCAGCGCGAACGCGTTCAGCATCGGATCGCGCACCACGAAGAAGAAGTAGCTGTAGTTGGCATCGCCGCGCGCGCCGGGACGCGCCGCGACCAGCGTCTGCCCCAGGTTGTTCAGGTATTCGATGATGGGCGGATCGTCGAGATAATCGCGGTCACGCCGGATGTCGTTCATGATTTCTTCGCCCAGGCGCTGTTCCATCACGGGCGACAGATCCTCGCGCGACGCGTCGCCTAGGGTGGGCAGGTTGGGGGTAGTCGTTGCAGACTGCGCC
>NZ_JBFRDW010000015.1:0-23229 GCF_052113985.1 Pseudoduganella sp. RAF53_2
GCAGCAGGAGGCACATGACTTACCTCATCGACCGTCGTTTGCAGGGCAAGAATAAATCTGCGATCAACCGCGAACGTTTTTTGYGGCGTTACAAGGGCCAGATCAAGGATGCGGTGGGACGCGCCATCAAGGGCCGCTCCATTACCGATATTGAGAATGGCGAGAAAGTCTCGATTCCCGTCAAGGACGTGAGCGAGCCCTCCTTTGGCCACGCCCATGGCGGCGTGTGGGAAGTGGTGAATCCCGGCAATCAGGAATACCAGAAAGGCGACCAGATCAACCGGCCCAAGGGCGGCGGCGGCAGTGGCCGCGGCAAGGCGGGCAACAGYGACCAGACCACGGAAGATGATTTCATCTTTGAGCTGTCGCGCGAAGAATTCATGAACTACTTCTTCGAAGATCTGGAATTGCCGCACATGGTCAAGACGCAGCTGACCGCCACCACCGAATTCAAACAGCAGCGCGCGGGTTATACCGTGTCCGGCACGCCGTCCAATATCCACGTGCTGCGTTCCCTGCGCGGCGCCCTGGGGCGCCGCCTGGCGGTGGGCGGGCCTTCGCGCAAGCGCATCATCGAAGCGGAACGCGAGCTGGAGGATTTGCTGCTGGCCGGCGCGCCGCTGGAAGATCCGCGCGTGATCGAGCTGAAAAAACTGATCCACCATTTGCATACGCGGCTGCTGGCGATTCCGTTTATCGATCCCTTCGACCTGCGCTATTCGAACCGCATCAAGGTGCCGAAGCCGATGACCCAGGCCGTGATGTTCTGCATCATGGACGTGTCGGGCTCTATGGATGAGCAGCGCAAGGATACGGCCAAGCGCTTCTTCATCCTGCTGTATCTCTTCCTCAAGCGGGTGTACGACAAGATTGAAGTCGTCTTCATCCGCCACCACACCGCCGCGTCGGAAGTGGACGAGAATGAATTCTTCCATTCGCGCGAATCGGGCGGCACCGTGGTGTCGTCCGCCCTGCACCTGCTGAACAAGATCATCGACGAACGCTACGGCGGCGGCAGCTGGAATGCCTACGTGGCGCAGGCGTCCGATGGCGACAACTGGGACAACGATTCCGTGCTGTGCCGCCAGCTGCTGGTGAACACCATCATGCCCAAGGTGCAGTATTACACTTACGTTGAGATCACGGACGGCCCGCCACAGAACCTGTGGGAGCAATACGCGCAAGTGCCGGAATACCACCAGCACTTTGCCATGCAAAAAATCGTCACGCCGGCTGACATCTATCCGGTGTTCCGCGAATTGTTCAAGAAGCAGCCAAAATGAATCAGATGACCCACCGCCCGCGCCATCCGAACGCCCTGCCGGACCAATCGGAATGGACCTTCGAACTGATCGAGCAGGCGCACGACGAAATCAAGCGCGTCGCCAGGAACTTCGGCCTCGACACATACCCGAACCAGCTGGAAATCATCACCGCCGAGCAGATGATGGACGCCTACACGTCCGTCGGCATGCCGGTGTCGTATGCGCACTGGTCTTTCGGCAAGCACTTCCTCGCTACCGAGAAAGGCTATAAACGCGGACAGATGGGCCTGGCCTACGAGATCGTGATCAATTCCAATCCTTGCATCGCTTATCTGATGGAGGAGAACAGCCTGACCATGCAGGCGCTGGTGATCGCGCACGCGGCCTACGGCCACAACTCCTTTTTCAAAGGGAATTACCTGTTCCGCACCTGGACCGACGCCRRCKCSATCATCGATTACMTGGTGTTCGCGAAGAATTACATCACCGAGTGCGAACAGCGCCACGGCATTGAAGCGGTTGAGCTGCTGCTGGACTCCTGCCACGCCATTCAGAACTATGGCGTCGATCGCTACAAGCGTCCGGCCAAGCTGTCGCTGGCGCAGGAAGCGCAGAAGCAGAAGGAGCGCGAAGCCTATCTGCAATCGCAGATCAATGAACTATGGCGCACCGTGCCGCGGCGCGAAGAAGGCGAAGTCAACAAACCCATCGCCCGCTTCCCGCCCGAGCCGGAAGAGAACCTGCTCTACTTTATCGAGAAGTACGCGCCGCTGCTGGAACCGTGGCAGCGCGAGGTGGTGCGCATCGTGCGCAAGATCAGCCAGTATTTCTATCCGCAGCGCCAGACCCAGGTGATGAACGAGGGCTGGGCTACCTTCTGGCACTACACCATTCTTAACCAGCTGTATGAAGAAGGCGTGGTCAGCGATGGCTTCATGATGGAATTCCTGAAGAGCCATACCAACGTGGTCTATCAGCCGCCGGTGCACAGCCCTTACTACAACGGCATCAATCCTTATGCGCTCGGCTTCGCCATGATGTCTGACATCAGACGAATCTGCGAGAACCCGACCGATGAAGATCGCGAGTGGTTCCCCGATATCGCCGGCAGCGACTGGCGCAAGACGCTGGACTTTGCCATGCGCAATTTCAAGGACGAAAGCTTCATCGCGCAATTCCTTTCGCCGCGCCTGATCCGCGAGTTTCACTTCTTTGCCGTGCTGGACGACGACAAGAACGAGAAGCTGTCGGTGTCCGCCATTCACGACGAGCTGGGCTACCGCTATGTGCGCCAGCAGCTGGCCGACCAGTACAACCTCGGCAACCGCGAGCCGAATATCCAGGTATGGTCGGTGAATACGCGCGACGACCGCGCCCTCACCCTGCGCCATACCCAGTTCAACCGGCGCCCGCTGAACCAGCAGGCCAATGAAGTGCTCAAGCACGTGGCCCGCCTGTGGGGCTTCGACGTCCATCTGGACACCGTCACCCCGGACGGCCAGGTCATCAGCACCCTGGAGTGCAAGCGCGAGAAGCGCAACCGGATCATTTGAGGCCGCACACACTATATATATGTAGTGTTCTTTCAAGCTTGCGTGGAAATGGCAGCCGGGCGCTCATCCGGCTGATTTTTTCCTATACTTTGCTTGTATAGCGCAATTTGGCATGGTTACGCCATAGCAACACTGACTCCCGAATTTTCCCCAGCCACCCACCCCGGTTGAGCATGGAAAATTCCGTTTATTGCTGAGACAGGGAAATTTCGAGCAGAGTGGTCATTAGCAGTTAAAAAAATGTGCCGAATTATCTTGCTTTTCCTGCCAGAAGGTGCAGACCAGCGCGCCGGTCAGCCCTTCCAGATGGGGCTAAGGGCATGAAATTTAAACGGTTTTGGGGTGCAAAATTCTATGTAAAATCCAAAATTCGTATGTATAATTCGCCGACGTCCCGGATGCGGCTGTAGCTTTGTGTCGCCATTTTGGGGTTTAAGTAGCAACACAAGAGTTGGTATTGGAGAAAGCAGGCATGAATTTCAGCGATAACGAGAAAATTGCCGGGAAAAAGAACTATACGGGCATTGCGTTCGTTGTAGTGCTACACCTTTTGGGCGGATACGGCATCGTGTCCGGCCTGGGTAAGCGCTTGGTCAGCAAAATGATCGAACCGGTCGAGACCAAGATCATTGAGGAGGTCGCCCCGCCTCCGCCAAAAGAGCTGCCACCGCCGCCGCCGCCGCCGGAAATGAAGGCCCCGCCGCCTCCATTCATCCCGCCGGTTGAAGTGAACGTGCAACAGCCGCCTCCCGCACAAAACGTGATCAGCAACGCGACCAACGTGAAGCCGGCCACGAACGAATTGGCACGTCCGGCTCCGCCGGCAGCGCCAGCACCGGCTGCGCCTCCGGCGACCGGTGTCCGCACCCCAGCAGTGGTGGACTTCAGCACCTGCGCGAAGCCAGAGTGGCCGAAATCGTCGCTGCGTAACGAAGAAACCGGCACCGTCACCCTGTCGTTCCTGATTGCGACCGACGGCCACGTGGGCGATGCGAAAGTAGTGAAATCTTCTGGTTTCCGTGATTTGGACAAGGCTGCCATCAACGGCATTTCGAAGTGCAAATTCAAGCCGGCTACCGTAGACGGCAAACCGCAAGAAGGCTGGCAACAGATGCAATACGTCTGGACGCTGGAATAAACCTGAGACAAAACACCGTCTCGCAACTTAGTAGTTTCGTTGTCGTTTAAGCCAGCGAACTGATTATTTTATAATTTGGAGGAAGCATGTTTAAGAATACCCGTTTGTCCGCTGTTCTGGCCGCTGTGCTGTTTTCGGTGACCGCAGCATCCGCTCTGGTGAGCGCGCCAGCTTTTGCTGACGCTCCTGCCTCGGCAGCTGCATCCGCACCAGCAGCCGCTCCTGCGGACGCGGCAGCTGCTCCGGCAGCTGATGCAGCCGCTCCGGCTCCGGCCGCTGACGCTGCCGCTCCTGCCCCTAAAGGCAAGGAAGAAGTGGAAAACCCATTCGGTATCCAGGCAGTGTGGGACGGCGGCTTCGTGTCCCGCGCAACCCTGATCATCCTGTCGATCATGTCGATCGGTTCCTGGTACATCATCGTGACCAAAGTCATCGACCAGCAAAAGATCTTCAAGCAGCAGAAAGAAACCGCTGCCAAGTTCTGGAAAGCTTCCTCGATCGCCGCTGGCACCTCGACCCTGACCGAAGGCTCCCCATTCCGCTTCATCGCTGAATCCGGCACCAAGGCAACCGCTCACCACGACGGCGCCCTGCTGGAACAAATCGACCTGGCAACCTGGGTTTCCATGTCCATCCAGCGCGCTGTAGACAAAGTGCAGTCCCGTCTGTCCGATGGCCTGTCCTTCCTGGCAACCGTTGGTTCGACCGCTCCGTTTATCGGTCTGTTCGGTACCGTTTGGGGTATTTACGGTGCACTGACCAACATCGGTATGACCGGTAACGCCTCCATCGACAAGGTGGCAGGTCCTGTGGGTGAAGCGCTGATCATGACCGCTTTCGGTCTGCTGGTGGCAGTTCCTGCAGTTCTGGGTTACAACTGGCTGCTGCGTCGTAACAAGACCGCAATGGAAGATGTGCGCACCTTCTCCGCTGACGTGCACTCCGTGCTGCTGTCCGGTGCAATGTCCACCGCTACCAGCGCTGCCAAAAAAGTAGGCTAATTTAAGGCTGATTAACCATGTCTATGTCCGTAGGCTCCGAAAGCGGAGAAGACGCACTCAACAGTGAGATCAACACGACTCCGCTCGTGGATATCATGTTGGTGCTGCTGATCATCTTCCTGATCACGAGCCCGGTGGTTCTCAAGCTGCAGAAGATTCAACTGCCGCAAGAGATCAACCAGGCGATCCAGACGAAGCCAGAGAACGTCAACATCGTTGTTAACAAGGATGGCGACATCTACTGGAATCAGAAGAAAATGCGCGACAGCAATGAGTTGTTCGATTTTCTGAAAGAGGAAGCAGTGAAGATCCCTCAGCCTGAAGTACACGTGCGYGGCGACAAAGACGCCAAGTACGAGTCCATCGGCAAGGTGGTCTACACCACCCAGCGTGCTGGCATCCAGAAGGTCGGTTTCATCACCGAACCGCCTGATAAGATGTAAGGACCAGCCGCCCCGGCTTGCCGGGGCGGCCATCTGAAAAGGAAACAATTCATGAGTATGAGTGTAGGCAGTTCCGGCGGTGACGCGGAACCGATGCTGGAAATGAACATGACGCCGCTGATCGACGTCATGCTGGTTCTGATCATCATGCTGATTATTACTATTCCTAAGGCGAACCATTCGGTGAACCTGAATATGCCGGTCGGCACCCCGCCGCCACCGACTAAGGAACCAGTAGTGGTCACCATCGACGTGGACTTCGACGGCACCATTCTGTGGGATAACCAGGTCGTTCCTGACCGTCCATCCCTGGAAGCAAAACTGATGACCGTGGCAGCCCAGGCGGACCAGCCAGAAGTGCACCTGCGCCCCAACAAGCTGGTTAACTACAGCGTGGTGGCTGGCGTGATGGCTTCGGCCCAGCGTCTTGGCGTGACCAAGATCGGTCTGGTCGGCAATGAGCAGTTCCAGTAAATAATCGGTTAAAACACCCTTTATTTTCCCGAATAGGCAGGTTATCCTGCCTATTTCGCATTTTGAAGAAAGAAAATCCCCCCATGACCAAGTTTCGTCTCGCACATCTCGGCCTGGTAATGGCCGCAATCGGTTTCACTGCCGCCGCTCCGCTGGCCGGCCTCACTTCCGTTGCCTATGCCGCCGATACCGTCCGCGCTGAAGTGGGTAAGCCACTGCAGGAAGCACAGAAGCTGGCTGCTTCCGGCAAGGCCAAGGAAGCCCTGGCGAAACTGAAGGAAGCTGACGCGGTCGGCAACAAGTCCGAACTTGAGCGCTTCCAGATCGAATACACCCGTGGTTCCGCTGCCCTGTCCGCAGGCGATAGCGAAACTGCCGGCAAGGCCTTCGAATACGTGCTGAACTCCGGCAAGCTGCCGGCTGCCCAGGCACCGAAGATCGCCGAAGCCCTGGCCTCCATCTACTACCGCGCCAAGGATTACCCGAAAGCCATCACCGCTATCCAGCGCGTGCTGAAGGACAATCCAGGCAACTCCCAGATGAAGGAACTGCTGACCCAGGCTTACTACAGCAGCGGCAAGTACGCTGAAGCGGCCAAAGAACTGCAGGGCGCCAGGTCCGAACAGAGCCTGCAGATGCTGGCCAACATCCAGCTGAAGCAGAACGACAAGGCTGGCTATGTGCAGACCCTGGAAAAGCTGGCGTCTTCCTATCCGAAGGCGTCCTACTGGGCCGACCTGCTGAACCGCGTGCAGAGCAAGCCTGGCTTCTCCTCCTCCCTGAACCTGGACCTGAAGCGCCTGCAACTGGCCCTGGGCCAGCTGTCCAAGCCAAACGAATTCATGGAAATGGGCCAGCTGGCTCTGCAAGCCGGCAATCCGGCTGAAGCCACCAAGATCGTCGACGCTGGCTACAAGAAAGGCGCACTGGGCACTGGCCCTGACGCCGGCCGTCACCAGCGCCTGAAGGATCTGGCGGTGAAGACCCAGGCTGAGAACGACAAGAACCAGGCAACTGCCGAAGCGACCGCCATCAAGGAAAAGGATGCTGATGCACTGGCCAATATGGGCTACGCACTGGTTTCCCAGGGCAAGGGCGACCAGGGCCTGAAGCTGATCGACGAAGCGATCAAGATGGGCACCGCCCGCAAGCCGGAAGAAATGAAGCTGCACTACGGCGTGGCGCAGTACATCGCTGGCAAGAAGTCGGCGGCCGTCTCCACCCTGAAGTCGGTGAAGGGCAACAATGGCGAGTCTGATCTGGCCCGCTACTGGACGCTGTACATTAACAACCCGGTCTGAACAAAGCCGGGCTGAGCCAAGAAAAGCGCTGCCTGCACCCGCAGGCAGCGCTTTTTGCCTTTCAGACCGTATAATCAAGCATTTGAGCCACACGGCAATAGCATGAAGGTATTTCGCGGACTTCCCAACGCAGCGGCGCGCGCGCCCTGCGCCCTGACGATCGGTAACTTCGATGGTGTCCACCTGGGGCACCAGGCGCTGCTCGCGCGCGTGCGTACGGCCGCCGACCGTCTGGGTCTGGAATCGGCCGTGATGACCTTCGAGCCCCACCCGCGCGAATTCTTTGCCCGGAAAATGGGCGATATGTCCAAAGCCCCGCCCCGCATCGCCAATCTGCGCGACAAGCTGGAAGCCCTGGACAATAATTGCGTCGACCGCGTGATCGTCGAGCACTTCTCCGAGCACTTCGCTTCCCAGTCGCCGCAAACCTTCGTCGAGAAGGTGCTGGTGGAAGGCCTGCACGTCAAATGGCTGATGGTCGGCGACGATTTCTGCTACGGCTCCAAGCGCGCCGGTAATGTCGCCATGCTGGCCGAAGCGGGCAAGCAGTACGGTTTCGAAGTCGAAATCCTGCCGACCGTGCGCAATGGCGAACACCGCATCTCCTCATCCGCCGTGCGCGCCGCGCTGGCCGAGGGCGATTTCGCCCACGCCGAAGCGCTGCTGGGCCACCCCTACTCGATTTCCGGCCACGTGATCCACGGCCAGAAGCTGGGCCGCGATATCGGCTTCCCCACGCTCAACCTGCGCGTGCCGCACCGCCCTGCCCTCGCGGGCATCTTCATCGTCCAGGTGCACGGCCTGGGCGAGCAGCCGCTGCCCGCCGTCGCCAGCCTGGGCGTGCGTCCCACCGTGGAAGACKCCGGCCGCGTGCTGCTGGAAGTGCACATCTTCGACTTCGCCCGGAACTGCTACGGCAAGGTGGTGCGCGTCGAATTCCTGAAAAAAATAYGTGACGAAGAAAAGTTCATTGACCTGCCTACGCTGGTCACCGCCATCGAGCGCGATGCCGCACAAGCGCGCGACTTCTTCGCCAACCGAAATACGAACTAAAAGCGTCCATCATGTCCGACAACAAAGCAAAGAAGCCTGAATCCAAGTACCCGGTCAATATGACCGAAACGCCCTTCCCGATGCGCGGCGACCTCGCCAAGCGCGAACCGGGCTGGGTGAAACAATGGCAGGACAAGAAGATTTACGAGCGCGTGCGCAAGGCTTCCGCCGGCCGCCCGAAGTTCGTCCTGCATGACGGTCCTCCGTATGCGAACGGCGACATCCACATCGGCCACGCCGTGAACAAGATCCTGAAGGACGTGGTGGTGAAGTCGCGCTCCATGGCCGGCTTCGATGCGCCTTATGTGCCTGGCTGGGATTGCCACGGCATGCCGATCGAGATCCAGATCGAAAAACAGTTCGGCAAGAACCTGCCGACCGCTGAAGTGCTGACCAAGGCCCGTGCCTACGCCTACGAACAAATCGAGCGCCAGAAGAAGGACTTCATCCGTCTCGGCGTGCTGGGCGAATGGGACAACCCTTACCTGACCATGAACTTCCGCAATGAAGCGGACGAACTGCGTTCGCTGGGCAAGCTGCTGGAAAAGGGCTATGTCTACCGCGGCCTGAAGCCGGTGAACTGGTGCTTCGACTGCCAGTCCGCGCTGGCCGAGGCGGAAGTGGAGTACCAGGACAAGCGCGACCCGGCCATCGACGTCGGCTTCGCCTTCCACGAATTCGACAAGATCGCCGCCGCCTTCGGCCTGGCCAAGCTGCCGACCGAGAACGGCTTCATCGTGATCTGGACCACCACGCCGTGGACCATCCCGTCCAACCAGGCTCTGAACGCCAACCATGAAGTGGAATACGCGCTGGTGCAGACCGAGCGCGATGGCCAGCCGCTGCTGCTGATCCTGGCGAAAGACCTGGTCGAGTCCTGCCTGCAGCGCTACAAGCTGGAAGGCACCATCCTCGCCACCGCCATGGGCGACAAACTGGGCGGCATCAGCTTCAAGCACCCGCTGCACAAGCGCGACGCCTTCTACGACCGCCTGTCGCCGGTGTACATCGCCGACTACGTGACTACCGACAGCGGTACCGGTATCGTGCACTCCGCGCCTGCCTACGGTGCGGACGACTTCATCTCCTGCAAATCGCACGGCATGAAGGATGACGAAATCCTGAAGCCGGTTATGGGCGACGGCAATTACGTGCCGTCCCTGCCCCTGTTCGGCGGCATGAATATCTGGGAAGCCTCCAAGCCGATCTGCGAAGCCCTGCGCGAAGCGGGCGCCCTGTTCGAACTGAAGATGTTCGACCACAGCTACATGCACTGCTGGCGCCACAAGACCCCGATCGTCTACCGCGCCACCTCGCAGTGGTTCGCCGGCATGGACATCCAGCCGATCGACGGCGGCCCGACCCTGCGCGAAACCGCGCTGGAAGGCATCGACGCCACCCAGTTCTTCCCGGACTGGGGCCAGGCGCGCCTGYACGGCATGATCGCCAACCGCCCGGACTGGACCCTGTCGCGCCAACGCCAGTGGGGCGTGCCGATGGCCGTCTTCGTCCACAAGGAAACCGGCGAGCTGCACCCGCGCACCGCGGAGCTGCTGGAAGAAGTGGCCAAGCGCATCGACAAAGGCGGTATCGACGCCTGGCAGGCGCTCGATCCGAAAGAGCTGCTGGGTGACGAAGCCGGCATGTACCTGAAGAACAAGGACACGCTGGACGTGTGGTTCGACTCCGGTTGCACCCACCAGACCGTGCTGCGCGGCTCGCACGAACAGCAGTCGCACTTCCCGGCTGACCTCTACCTGGAAGGCTCGGACCAGCACCGCGGCTGGTTCCACTCGTCCCTGCTGACCTCCTCGATGCTGAACGGCGTGCCGCCCTACAAGGCGCTGCTGACCCACGGCTTCGTGGTGGATGGCGAGGGCAAGAAGATGTCCAAGTCGATTGGCAATACCGTGGCGCCGCAGAAGGTGTCCGACACGCTGGGCGCCGACATCCTGCGCCTGTGGGTGGCTGCGACCGACTACACCTCCGAGCTGTCGATCTCCGACGAGATCCTGAAGCGCGTGACCGAGTCCTACCGCCGCATCCGTAACACCCTGCGCTTCCTGCTGGCGAACACTTCGGACTTCGATCCGAAGGCCAACGCCGTGCCGGTGGCCGAGCTGCTGGAAATCGACCGCTACGCGCTGGCCGATATGGCAGCGCTGCAGGCCGAGCTGACCGCCCACTACGAGCGCTACGAGTTCCACCCGGTCGTCTCCAAGCTGCAGAACTTCTGCTCGGAAGACCTGGGCGGCTTCTACCTGGACATCCTGAAGGACCGCCTGTACACCAGCGCCGTCGATTCCAAGGCCCGCCGTTCGGCGCAAACCGCGCTGTGGCACATCACCCAGTCGCTGCTGCGCCTGATGGCGCCTATCCTCTGCTTCACCGCCGAGGAAGCATGGGGCTTCTTCGCCGGCGACGAAGCGTTCAAGGCCAGTGATGAAACCATCTACACCCAGACCTGGTGGAAGCTGCCGGAACTGGCCGATGCGGAAGCGCTGATGTCCAAGTACGCCATCATCCGCGCTGTACGCGCCGAGGTGACCAAGCAGCTGGAAGACCTGCGCACTTCGGGCGCCATCGGCTCCTCGCTGCAGGCGGAACTGGAGATCAAGGCTTCCGGCGACAAGTTCAAGGTGCTGTCCAGCCTGGACGACGACCTGAAGTTCGTCTTCATCACCTCGCTGGCCAAGGCGCTGGAAGTGCCGGGCGAAGCTGAGGAAGCCGTCAACGTTGCGGCATCGGCCAACGCCAAGTGCGAGCGCTGCTGGCACTACCGCGCCGACGTGGGCAGCCACGCCGACCATCCGGGCCTGTGCGGCCGCTGCTACAGCAACCTGTTCGGTGCCGGCGAGCCGCGCAAGTACGCTTAAACCAACGGCATAAATCAGGTGGCTGCCACGCCGTGGCAGCCACCAGGTTCACGCCTCGGGTTCTATCCAACTACAGAGACACATGGCCACCAACAAAAAGACCTTCTCCAAGTCCTCCTCCTCCGGCAGCATGACCCCGTGGCTGGGCATCGCCGCCATCGTCATCCTGCTCGACCAGCTGTCCAAGATCACGATCACCAAGATGTTCCAGTACGGGGAAGAAAAGGTCATCACCTCCTACTTCAACCTGGTCCTGGCTTACAACAAGGGCGCCGCGTTCAGCTTCCTGTCCAACGAAAGCGGCTGGCAGCGCTATATGTTCACCGGCATCGGCATCGCCGCCGCGGCCTACATCCTCTGGCTGCTGCGCAAGCACTCCGGCCAGCGCATGTTCTGCTGGGCGCTGGCGCTGATTCTGGGCGGCGCCGTCGGCAATGTGATCGACCGCCTGATGTATGGCCACGTGGTGGACTTCCTCGACTTCCACTGGCAAGGCTTCGGCCACTTCCCCGCTTTCAATGTCGCCGATTCGGCGATCTGCATCGGCGCTGCGCTCTTCGTGCTCGACGAACTGCGCCGCGTGAACAAGTAGGAGCAGCACCATGGAACTGACTGGCAAAAAAATCGTGCTCGGCCTGTCCGGCGGCGTCGCCTGCTACAAGGCGGCGGAGCTGTGCCGCGGGCTGACCAAGGAAGGCGCCTCCGTGCAGGTTGTGATGACCGATGCGGCCACGCACTTCATCACCGCCGTGACGATGCAAGCCCTGTCCGGCAAGCCGGTCTTCACCAGCCAGTGGGACCCGCGCGTGAACAACAATATGGCCCACATCGACGTGACCCGCGATGCGGACGCCATCATCATCGCGCCCTGCTCTGCCGACTTTATCTACAAGCTGTCGCACGGCGTGTGCGACGACCTGCTGTCCACCACGTGCCTGGCGCGCCCAAGCCGCGTGCCGCTGCTGGTGGCGCCAGCCATGAATGTGGAAATGTGGACCAATCCCGCCACCCAGCGCAATGTCGACCAGCTGCGCGCCGACGGCGTCCGCATCCTCGGCCCGGCGCCGGGCGACCAGGCCTGCGGCGAAGTGGGCATGGGCCGCATGCTGGAACCCGAACAGCTGCTGTCCGAGATGATCGCGGCCTTCCAGCCCAAGGTCCTGGCGGGCAAGCGCATCCTCGTGACGGCCGGCCCGACTTTCGAACCGATCGACCCGGTGCGCGGGATCACCAATCTCTCCTCCGGCAAGATGGGCTACGCGGTGGCCCGCGCTGCACGTGAAGCGGGCGCGGAAGTGGTGCTGGTGTCCGGCCCCACCGCGCTGGAAACGCCGTATGGCGTGGAGCGCCGCAATGTGCAAAGCGCACAGCAGATGTTCGACTCGGTGATGGATGCCATCGGCGGCCAGCACGTCTTCATCTCCGTGGCCGCAGTCGCCGACTGGCGCGTGGCCAATCCAAGCACTCAGAAAGTCAAAAAATCCGCCGACGGCAGCGTGCCGCAGCTGAAGTTCGAACAGAATCCGGACATCCTGGCCTCGGTCGCCTCGCGCACTTCGCTGGCCGGCTGGCCTTACTGCGTGGGCTTCGCTGCCGAATCGGAAAACCTGCTCGAATACGGCGCTTCCAAGCGCGAAAAGAAAGGCGTCCCGCTTTTGGTGGGCAATATCGGCCACCACACCTTCGGCCAGGACGACAACACCATCATCCTCTTCGACGAACACGGACACACCATCCTGCCGCGCGCCGACAAGCTCACCCTGGCGCGCCAGTTAGTTTCCGAAATCGCCAAACGCATCGACAAGAACTCGCTATTCCAATGAAAACTGTAGACGTCAAAATCCTCGACCCGCGCATGAAAGAACAGATGCCGGCCTATGCAACGCCTGGCAGCGCCGGCCTCGACCTGCGTGCCTGCATCGACGCGCCGCTGGTCATTGAACCTGGCCGGACCGTGCTGGTGCCGACCGGCCTCGCCATCCACATCGCCGATCCGGGTTACGCCGCCATGATCCTGCCTCGTTCGGGCATGGGCCATAAGAACGGCATTGTTTTGGGGAATCTGGTAGGCTTGATTGACTCGGATTACCAGGGACAGCTGATGGTCTCGACCTGGAACCGGGGTCACAACACGTTTACACTGAATCCGATGGAACGCCTGGCGCAGCTGATTATCGTGCCGGTGCTGCAGGTCGGATTTAACGTTGTCGAAGAATTCGGCGCCAGCGACCGCGGTGAAGGAGGCTTCGGCAGCACTGGCAAGCACTAAGGAAAGGACTATGGCAGCAGGGAAACAATTCAACGTATCGCAATGGGCCCAGCGCCCCGCACTGGCCGCCGTTGCGGCCGCCCTGCTGCTATCAGCCTGCTCCACAACGCCAACCGCGCCGCCGGTGCAAGCGCCGGCGCAGCCCCTGCCGCCACCGGCACCGGTCGTCACGCAGCAGCAGCTTGCTGCCCGCGAAACGCTGAAGACCATGTCCAGTCTGCAGGACCGCCTGTATCACGTGGGCGGCCCGCTGTTGATCCAGAACGCAGACCTGTGCAAGTCCTACGCGCGCAACCTGCTCGGCTTCACGGCAAAGAACCGCTACTCCTATCCCGGCGACTACAGCGAAGCGTCGGTGGCCGTCCTGGGCTACGACGACACGCTGCAAGTGCAGAACGTGTTGTCCGGCAGCGGCGCCCAGCGCGCAGGCCTGCGCAAGGGCGACGACCTGATTGCCGCCGACGGCAAAGTCCTGCCCAAGGGCCGCGACGCCGAAAGCAAGGCAGCCGGCGTCCTTGGTCCGCTGGCCTCCAGCAAAGCCACCCTGCCCCTGACCGTGGCGCGCAACGGCAGCAACCAGCACACCCTGAACGTGCCGGTAACACGCGCCTGCGCCTTCCGCATCGACCTGGGCAACGCCGACAACATCAATTCCTACGCCGACGGCGGCCGCGTCATGCTCACGCGAGGCATGATCAACTTCGCGCAATCCGACGAAGCCATCGCCTACGTGATGGCCAAGGACATCGCCCACAATGTGCTGGGCCACGCCGCCACGCTGCGCAACACTTCCACCATCGGCAGCATCATCGACAATCTGACCTCGGTGCATCCGGACCTCTCCATGCTGGTCGGCAGCGCCGGCGTACGCCCGATGCCGCAGGATATGGATATCGCCGCCGACAACCTGTCGCTGTACATGCTGGCGCGCGCCGGCTACAACGTTGATCACGCCAAGGCCTTCTGGCAGCGCCTGTCGTCCCAGTATCCGGCTACGGTGCTGAACGGCTATACGGCCAACCACCCGTCCGTATCGGCCCGTCTGGCCGCGATGGACCGCACGGTGGCCGAGATCAAGGCCAAGCAGGCCGCCAAGCGCCCGCTGGTCCCCTGAACCATGCGCACCCTGTTGCTGCCCCTGCTGCTGGCGCCCGCCCTGGCCAGCGCAGGCACCTGGACCAAGGTCGGCGGCGACAAGGACGGCATTATCCTGCTCGACAAGGCTTCGCTGCGCGCCGCCGATGGCGGCAAAAAAGCCTTCACCATGCAGAGCTTTCGCAAGCCGCAGTCGGCGCCGGACGGCAAGCAATATCTGTCCGTGAAATCCCGGCACCTGTACAACTGCGATGAAGCGACGGCCACCCTGCTGTCGCAGGACTTCTACTCCGAAGTGCTGGGCCGTGGCGAGCCGCTGGGCAGCTACAAATACGAGTCCTATGACCCCGAGCACATCGAGCCGGGAAGTCCGCTGGAAGGGGCTTTAAAAGCCGTTTGCAAGCCCGCCAGCAAACGCCGCTAAGCCTTGCTATAGTACCGGTCATGGATAGTATTGACCTCGAAGTTCTCAAGACCAGCTCCGCCTGGATCGCGGCGGGACACCGCTGCCAGCTCGTCACCGTGATCAAGACCTGGGGCTCCAGTCCCCGCCCTGTCGGCGCCACGCTCGCCATTTGCGACGACGGCCGCGTAGTCGGTTCCGTTTCCGGCGGCTGCATCGAGGACGACCTGATCGACCGCGTGCGCAAGGAAGGCATCACGCGCGAACTGCCGGAAATCGTCAGCTACGGCATCACCGCCGACGAAGCCCACCGTTTCGGCCTGCCCTGCGGCGGCACCATCGAACTGGCACTGGAACCGCTGAGCAGCGAGAGCCGCATCGACGAATTGCTGCACCGCCTGGAGCAGCACGAACTGGTGGCGCGCACCGTTGACCTGCAAACCGGCGCCGTTGCGCTGGCAACCGCGACGCCGGGCGCCGTACTGGAACTGCACGACGATAAGCTGATCACCCAGCACGGCCCGCGTTGGCGCCTGCTCATCATTGGCGCCGGCCAGCTGTCGCGCTTTGTCGCGCAGATCGCCACTGCCATGGACTACCACGTCACGGTCTGCGACCCGCGCGAAGAGTACCGCTCCGGCTGGACTTTGCCGGAAGTGCGGCTGGTGCACGCCATGCCTGACGACCTGGTGACCGATATGAAGCTGGATAGCCGCAGCGCCGTCATCGCGCTGACCCACGATCCCAAGCTCGACGACCTGGCCATTATGGAAGCGCTGAAGTCGGAAGCCTTCTACGTCGGCGCCATCGGCTCGCGCGCCAACAACGCCAAGCGCCGCGAGCGCCTGGTGGAATTTGACCTGACGCCGGAGCAGCTGGCCAAGCTGCACGGTCCGATCGGCCTTTACATCGGCAGCAAGACACCGTCCGAAATCGCGATCTCGATCCTGGCCGAAATGACGGCCATTAAAAACGGCGTGCCGCAGACCATGCAGCTGAATCACGCCGACGCCATGAATTCAAGCGCAAGAAACAGCTAGCAATATCTCACCGTCCGCCTCACAATCGCCCGATGAACACAGCGAACCTGATCAAACTCGTCACCCTCGCCGCCATCTGGGGCGGCTCCTTCCTCTTCATGCGCATTGCCGCTCCCGTGCTGGGGCCTGCGGTGCTGATCGAATACCGCGTGACGTTCGCCGCGCTGTTCCTGGCCGCGATTGCGCTGATGCTGCGCAAGCCGCTGGACCTGAAGCAGCACTGGAAGCACTACCTGATCCTCGGCCTGTTCAACTCCGCCCTGCCCTTCCTGCTGTTTGCGTTTGCAGCGCGCACGCTGTCCGCTTCCGTGCTGTCGGTGCTGAACGCGACGGCGCCGATGTGGGGCGCGCTGATCGGTGCGGTGTGGCAGCGCCATATGGTCAGCGCGCGCGTGATGCTGGGCCTCGTGCTGGGCACCATCGGCGTGGCTTTGCTGGTCGGTTTCGACAACGTCAGCTCGCGCGAAGGCGCGGGCCTGGCGATTGCCGCCGGCCTGTTCGCCTCCTTCAATTACGGCATCGCCAGCACTTACGCCAAGTCGGCCAAGGCAGTCGAACCGTTCGCCAATGCGCACGGCAGCATGTGGGCTGCGGCCTTGCTGACGATTCCTTCGCTGGCCCTGTTCCCGCAGCCGGGCGTGCCGACCATCGGCATCATGGGCGCGGCGCTTGCGTTGGGCGTGCTGTGCAGCGGCATCGCTTACCTGATTTATTTCGGACTCATTCGCGATGTGGGGCCGACGTCGGCGCTGACGGTGACTTTCCTGAATCCGCTGTTCGGCATCTTGTGGGGAACCCTGTTCCTGCATGAGGTGGTGGGCTGGTACACGATCGCGGGCGCCGCCATCGTCATTACCGGCACGGCGCTGGTCACGGGCTACAAGCCCAAGCTGCCATGGACGCGCGCGGCGGAGACGGCATGAAGCACAGTTTTACCCTGCCGCTACCGGCGAACTACCGCGTGCAGGATGTACTGAAATTTCACAGCCGCGACGCGGAAAGCGTGGCGGAAGAAGTCAGCGAAAAGCGCATCCGCAAGGGCATGCTGCTGGATGGCGTCCCCGTCGTGCTGAGTGTTGAACTGCCGAGTGGCCGCAAGCGCAGCGCGGCCTGCGAGGCAGAAATCGACGCGCCGCGCGTACGCCGCCGGACGTCAGCGGCCGCTTCGGCGCGCACGCGCACCGGCGAAGCATCTGCGGGTGCGGGTGCGGGTGCGGGTGCGGGTGCGGCTGCGGACGCAAGCGTACCGGCGGCGCTGGCGGCGCGCATCGAGGACGCCGCCCGCAACATCCTCGGCCTGCATATCGATCCCGCCGACTTTGTCGCCTTCGCGCGCGAGGACAAGCTGCTGGGCGCGCTGGTGCAGCGCCAGCCCGGCCTGCGCATTGTGCAATCGGCCACCGTGTTTGAAGCGCTGACCTGGGCCATCATAGGCCAGCAAATCAATCTGCAGTTCGCGATCTCCCTGCGCCGCACCTTCATTCTGCAAGCGGGACGCCAGCACAGCAGCGGCCTGTGGTGCTATCCCGAAGCGCAGGACGTGGCAAAGCTGGACATCGACGATCTGCTGACCCGCAAATTCTCGCGCGCCAAAGCGGAAACCCTGCTGCGCTTTGCGGCCCTGGTCGCGGATGGCACGCTCGATCTGCAGCCCGGCCCGGAAAATTCGATTGAACAGATCAGCGCCAATTTGCTGGCAGTGAAGGGCATCGGTCCCTGGACCGTCAACTACGGCCTGCTGCGCGGCTATGGCTACGCCGACTGCTCGCTGCACGGCGATGTCGCCATCCGCGCCGCCCTGCAACGCCTGCTGGGCGAGGAAACCAAGCCGGATATGGCGCGCACCGAACGCATCCTCCAGCAATACCAGCCCCACCGCACCATGGCCGCAGCGCACCTGTGGGCCAGCCTGTCCGACCGTCCCAACGAAAGTGCTTGACCCTCACCTCACGTCAGCCTCCAGCATGAAGTCACGCACGATGACAGGAGCCAGACCATGCTGAAGGTAGGAGAACTCGCCAGCCGTTCGGGCCTGACGGTCCGCACCCTGCACCATTACGACAGCATTGGCCTGCTCACGCCATCGGCGCGCAGCGATGCCGGCTACCGGCTCTACGACAGGGGCGATATCGCCCGCCTGCACCAGATCCAGGCCCTGCGCCGCTTCGGCATGGCCCTGGCCGACATTGCTGCTTTCCTCGACAGTCCCGACGCCTCGCTGACGGCCGTGATCGGCCGCCAGATCGCCGCTCTCGACCGCCAAATGGAAGATGCGGCGCGCCTGCGCAGCCACCTGAGCGCGCTGCAAAGCCAGCTGCTGCGTGGCGAGGAACCGGAATTGTCGGCCTGGCTAAACACACTGGAGCTGATGAATATGCACGACAAATATTTCACGAAAGAAGAGCAGCAGCGGATGCAGATCTTTGACCGCGGTGCCGAATGGGTGGCGCGCGCCGACGAACTGCGTCAAATGGTCGAATCGGGCATGCCGCCTACCGCACCGGAAGCGCAGGAGCTGGCCGTACGCTGGATGGCCGCCTTGCATCACGACACCGGCAACGATCCCGTCCTGGCGGCCAAGCTGGACGTCATGTGGACGAAAGAGCAAGCCGTGCGCGCGCATAGCGGCATCACGGCCGAAATGCGCCAATTCCTCACGGCCGCCAACTCGCAATCGAAGCTGAATCTGTACGCCAGGCACATGCTGCCTGCCGAAATGGAAGTCATGCGCAAGCATTTCCGGACCCGCGGCGCGGAATGGCCGGCCCTGATCGCCGAGGTGCGCGCACAGATGGAGGCCGATCCGTCGCCCGCCACGCCGGCGGCCAAGGCGTTGGCCGGCCGCTGGAACGAGTTGCTCACCGACATGCTGGGCACTGCCGCGGAGACGCGCGATCGTTTCCGCGCTGCACTTGAGTCCGAGCCGGAATTGCAAACCGGCCGCATGATGACCGAAGAAATGCTGAATTACCTGCGCCAGGCCATGTAAACCAAGGGCGTAACCCAAGTGGCAGGCACGATGTGCCTGCCACTAGCGCTTAGCCTTGGGTTAAAAAACAAAAAACCGTCATCGCTTGCGCAAAATGACGGTTTTTCATCGGAATTCTGGTTGCGGGGACAGGATTTGAACCTGTGACCTTCGGGTTATGAGCCCGACGAGCTGCCAGACTGCTCCACCCCGCGTCTGATGCGAGTATTATAGGGCAGTCGGCCACTTTAGGCAATGTTAATCCTCGCCGTTCGCACGATAGATCGAATTTATTTTGCCGAATCCGCCAGGAAACCCGTGTCTTTCACACACGAGTCACGCGGCGCCTCCTCAATCAGTGTAAAGTAAGCATTGAAAGAGGACTTATGCCAAATCCAATGAAATTCTGCTCCGAATGCGCCAGCCCCGTTGAACTGATGGTTCCGGCCGGCGACAACCGCCCGCGTTACGTTTGCGTCAGCTGCGAAACGATCCATTACCAGAATCCCAAGATGGTGATCGGCTCGATTCCGGTCTGGGAGCAGGATGGCGAGCTGAAGATCCTGCTGTGCAAGCGCGCGATCGAACCGCGCCTGGGTTTCTGGACCCTGCCGGCAGGATTCATGGAGAACAATGAAACCACTTCCGAGGCGGCGCGCCGCGAAACGGCGGAGGAAGCCGGCGCCAATATCGAACTGGGTAAATTGTTTACCTTGTTGAACGTCTCGCACGTGCACCAGGTGCATATGTTCTATCTGGCCAAGCTGAAGGACCTCGATTTCGCCCCCGGCGAGGAAAGCCTGGAAGTCAAACTGTTCACCCAGCAGGAAATTCCCTGGGATGATCTGGCTTTCCCAACGATTAGCACTACACTGGAATTCTTCTTCTCCGACCGCGACCAGGTGCGCGAAGGCGGCGACTATGGTTTCCACGAGATGGACATCACGCGGCCGATGCGCCTGCCCACTGCCACTGCACCATGATCCCCTGGCTGGATGCCAACACGCCTTTTCCCGATGTGTCCGAGGCGCTGACCACGGACGCGCCAGGCCTGCTGGCAGCCGGCGCCGACCTTTCCCCGCAACGCCTGCTGGCCGCTTACCAGCGCGGCATTTTCCCCTGGTTTTCCGAAGGCCAGCCCATTCTGTGGTGGAGCACCGATCCGCGCATGGTCCTGCGTACGGCCGAGTTCAAAGTGTCGGACAGTCTGAAGAAGACGCTCAAAAAGGTGGAAAGAAGCAGCCGCACCGATGGCCGCTGGCAAGTGCGTTTCGATACTGCCTTTGAGGACGTGATGCGCGCCTGCGCCGCGCCGCGCCGTGACGGCCCCGGCACCTGGATTTCCGAAGACATCATCAACGGCTACACCGGCTTGCACAAGCTGGGCTACGCCCATTCTTCCGAGTTGTGGCTGGACGGCGAACTGGCCGGCGGCGCCTACGGAGTTTCAATCGGCACAATGTTTTATGGCGAATCCATGTTCGCCCGCGTGACGGACGGCTCCAAGGTCGCCCTCGCCTATCTCGTCCATTTCCTGCGCCGGCACGGTGTCGAGTTGATCGACTGCCAGCAGGAGACCGGCCACCTCGCCTCGCTCGGTGCGCACCCGATTCCGCGCAGCCTGTTTGTCGAGCATTTAAAAAAATGTATCGTCAAACCACAGATCCGCGACTGGCACCCAGCGCACCCTTACACTGCTGGTCTCTAAGCCCTGTACGAGCGCCCGGAACGCGCTATGATATGTTCCATGACCCAGCTTAACGATCTCCCGTTTGCCACCCTGCAGTTCTACACGACTGCGCCGTATCCGTGCAGCTATCTGGATGCGCGCCAGGCTCGCTCGCAGGTGGCCACGCCTTCGCATCTGATCAATGCGGATGTGTACTCGGAGCTGGTCAAAAACGGTTTCCGCCGCAGCGGCATTTTCACCTACCGTCCCTATTGTGATGGTTGCCAGGCCTGCATTCCCGTGCGGGTGGTGGCGGGTGAGTACACGCCAACGCGTGCCCAGCGCCGTGCATGGCTGCGCCACAAGGAGTTGACGGCCGGTGTCGCCACGCTGTCCTTCTCGGACGAGCATTACGCGCTCTACCTGCGCTACCAGAGCACGCGCCACGCGGGCGGTGGCATGGACCAGGATTCGCGCGACCAGTACGCCCAGTTCCTGCTGCAAAGCCGGGTCAATACGCGCCTGGTCGAGTTCCGCGAACCGGACGGCACGCTGCGCATGGTGTCGATTATCGACGTGCTGTCCGATGGCCTGTCATCGGTCTACACCTTCTTCGATCCGGACATGGCGGGCGCCTCTTTCGGCACCTACAACGTGATGTGGCAGATCGAACAGGCCCGCGAACTCGGCCTGCCCTATGTTTATCTGGGCTACTGGATCGAAGAAAGCCCAAAGATGAACTACAAGATCAAGTTCCAGCCGCTGCAGGCCCGCATCAAGGGCGCATGGGGCCTGCTGCCCCGTTCCTGAATTACTGCTTCTTCATCAGGTCCAGCAAGGCTACCGTGGTGGCCAGCACGCCGGTCTGGATCGACTTGTCCGCCTCGACACGGAATTCCGGGCTGTGGTTATAGCCGATGGAAATCTTGCCCGCGCGCGCCTGCGCCAGACGTTCGGCCGGCGCCGCGCCGATCTGGAAATACACGCTCGGGATTTCCGGCGACTGGGTGAAGTAGGAGAAGTCTTCCGCGCCCATGCCACCGCGCTTGAAGCCCTTGTCATAAATGTCAGCGCCCAGCTTCTGCGTCCATACTGCCTGCAAGCGCTGCAACAGCGCCACATTGTTCAGCGTCGGCGGCACCGGCTGGTCGACGGTGCGGATTTCAGGCAGCTGGTCTTCCGGAATGCCTGCCGCACGCGCCGTATTCTTCACCACGCGCTCGATACCGCCCAGCAGCTTGGCGCGCGTTTCCACGCTTTCGGAACGCACGGTCACTTCCATCTTCGCGGTATCGGGAATGATATTGCCCTTAGTGCCGGCGTGCAGCGAGCCCACCGTAATCACGGCCGGTTCACGCGGCGCGACGTCGCGCGTGACGACGGTCTGCAGCGCCATCACGATTTGCGCGGCCAGCACCACCGGGTCTTTACCGGTGTGCGGACTGGCGCCGTGGGTACCCTTACCGTGGATGGTGATTTCCAGCGCGTCCGAACCGGAGTACGGCGCTTCGTCGGCGACGATCTTGCCTGCTTCCATATCCGCCACCACGTGCAGGGCCAGCGCGTAATCGGGCTTGCCGAAGCGCTGCCAGATATGGTCCTCCATCATGGCCTTGGCGCCGCCCGTGCGCTCTTCGGCGGGCTGGCCGATCAGCATCAGCGTGCCGGACCACTCGCTACGGTGGGCGGCCATCTGGTGTGCAGTGCCGACCAGGCTGGTCATGTGCACATCGTGGCCGCAAGCGTGCATCACCGGCACCAGGTTGCCATTCCAGTCCTTCATCTTCACTTTGGAGGCGTTCGGCGCGCCCGACTTTTCTTCCACCGGCAGCGCATCCAGATCGGTGCGCACCATCACGGTCGGACCTTTGCCGTTTTTCATGATGGCCACGATGCCGGTCTTGCCCACGCCCTCCGTGACTTCGAAACCGGCGGCGCGCAGTTCCTGCGCCATGCGCGCGGCCGTCTTGGTCTCCATGAAGGACAGTTCAGGGTTGGCGTGCAGATGGTCGTACAGCGGGGACAGTTTTGCCTGCCAATCGTGCGCGATGGCGTCAGCCAGTTCCTTCTCGGCGGCGCCCGCCGCCAGAGGCAGAATCAGGGAAGACAGCAGCAGCATTCGTTTCATCCAGGGCTCCTTTTTGGTTTAGTACCCAAATCTTAAAGGTAAAATAGCGGAAATTTCATTCAAGTATCCCTCATGTCCGACAAATTTTTGTACTCCCTGGCCCGTCCCATCCTGTTTTCGATGGACCCGGAGGAAGCCCACCATTTCACCCTGCCCGCCCTCAAACGCCTGTCGAAACTCGGCCTGACCCGCGCTTTCGTGCGCCAGCCCCTGCCCGATCCACGCACCGTGATGGGCCTGACCTTCAAGAATCCTGTCGGCCTGGCCGCTGGTCTGGACAAGGATGGCGCCTTCATCGACGCGCTGGCGGACCTGGGCTTCGGCTCGATCGAAGTGGGCACAGTGACGCCGCGTGCGCAGCCGGGCAATGCCAAGCCGCGCATGTTCCGCATTCCTGCCGCGCACGGTATCATCAACCGCATGGGCTTCAATAACGGCGGCGTGGACGCTTTCGTGGCCAACGTGCAGTCCTCGCGCTTCTACCAGAACAAGGAAGGCATTCTCGGTCTGAACATCGGCAAGAACGCCGACACGCCGATCGAGCGCGCTGCCG
>NZ_JBFRDW010000016.1:0-25607 GCF_052113985.1 Pseudoduganella sp. RAF53_2
GCGCCCGCTGCCGCGCCGGTGCCGCAGAAGGGCGACACCGCCTGGATGTTCGTCGCGACCCTGCTGGTGATCCTGATGACCATCCCAGGCCTGGCCCTGTTCTACGGCGGCCTGGTGCGTTCGAAGAATATGCTGTCGGTTCTGCTGCAAGTCTTCATGATCTTTGCGGTCGTGATCGTGCTGTGGTGCCTGTACGGCTACTCGCTGGCCTTCACCGAGGGCAATGCCTTCTACGGTGGCTTCAGCCGCGCCCTGCTGAGCGGCATCTACGATCCGGCCAAGGCCGCCTTCTCGACTGCGRCAACCTTCAGCAAGGGTGTGGTAATTCCTGAGTTCATCTACGTGGGCTTCCAGGGCACCTTCGCGGCGATCACCTGCGGCCTGATCATTGGCGCCTTCGCCGAACGCGCCAAATTCAGCGCCGTGCTGCTGTTCATTGTGCTGTGGTTCACCTTCTCCTACCTGCCGATCGCTCACATGGTCTGGTTCTGGACCGGTCCGGATGCGATCACCAATGCCGACACCCTGGCCAGCGAAACCGCTAAAGCCGGCTTCATCTTCCAGAAAGGCGCGCTGGACTTCGCAGGCGGTACCGTGGTGCACATCAACGCCGCTATCGCCGGCCTGGTGGGCGCGATCCTGATGGGCAAGCGCGTTGGCTACGGCCGCGATTCCATGGCTCCGCACTCGCTGACCATGACCATGATCGGCGCTTCCCTGCTGTGGGTGGGCTGGTTCGGCTTCAACGCCGGTTCCGCTCTGGAAGCCGGCGATATCGCAGCCCTGGCCTTCATCAACACCCTGCTGGCTACCGCTGCTGCAACCGTGGCGTGGGTGTTCGGTGAATGGGTCCTGAAGAGCAAGCCTTCCATGCTGGGCGGTGCGTCCGGCGCAGTGGCTGGCCTGGTGGCAATTACCCCGGCCTGCGGCTTTGTTGGTCCGATGGGCGCGTTGGTTATCGGCCTGCTGGCTGGTATCATCTRCCTGTGGGGCGTGAACGGCCTGAAGCGCATGATCGGCGCCGACGACTCGCTGGACGTGTTCGGCGTGCACGGCGTGGGCGGTATCCTGGGCGCCATCCTGACCGGTGTGTTTGCAGCACCGTCGTTGGGCGGCCAGGGCGTATTCGACTACGTTGCCAACAAGGTATCGGCTGACTATTCGATCAGCGGCCAGGTCCTCACCCAGGCGTCCGCGGTGGGCATTACCATTCTGTGGTCGGGCATCGTTTCCCTGATTGCCTACAAGCTGGTGGACGTCGTCATCGGCCTGCGCGTCTCCGAAGAGGAAGAGCGCGAAGGTCTGGACATCACCAGCCACGGCGAGCAGGCATACCACGCCTGATTTCAGCTCTCGGCCGGCCAAAAACGCCCCCGCGGGGGCGTTTTTTTTTACCCCCGCGGCAAAGGCTGGTGGCAGGCACGCCGTGCCTGCCACTTGGCGTACCGGTTTTGGTTTTTTTTGCTTTCCGGACTTTTATTTACCAGCTATGCCCCAATCTGGTGAGTTCGCCCGTCCCTATTAACAAGGAAGTAACATGGTTCCCCACCTCGTGACGGCCCTGACCGGACCGCTGCTCGACCTCGAAGAGAAAATCATCGCCGCCACGCCGGCTATCGAGCGCTGGTTCCGTCTGGAATGGCAGGAGCATACGCCGCCGTTCTATTGCTCGGTCGACCTGCGCAACGCAGGCTACAAGCTGGCGCCGGTGGATACCAATCTCTTCCCGGGCGGCTTCAATCACCTGGCGACGGAAATGTTGCCGCTGGCGGTGCAGGCCGCTATGGCGGCCATCGACAAATACTGTCCGGACGCGCGCAACCTGCTGGTGATTCCCGAAATCCACCAGCGCCACCCGACCTATATGGAAAACGTGGCGCGCCTGATGCAGATATTCCGCCAGACCGGCCTGCACGTGCGCTTTGGCTCGCTGGACCCGGCCATCACCCAGCCAACCCCGCTGGCTCTGCCGGACGGCAATATGCTGGTGGTCGAGCCCCTGGTGCGCTCGCCAAACGGCCGCCGCCTGGGCCTGAAAGATTTCGATCCCTGCACGATCCTGCTAAATAACGACCTTTCGGCGGGTATTCCATCCATTTTGGAGAATATTCACGAGCAGAGCCTGCTGCCGCCGCTGCATGCGGGCTGGGCGGTGCGCCGCAAATCCAACCACTTCACGGCTTATGACGAGGTGGCCAAGAAGTTTGGCAAGCTGATCGGTGTCGATCCGTGGATGGTGAATCCCTTCCACGCCAAGTGCGGTCAGGTGGACATGGCCACCGGCGAAGGCCAGGAATGCCTGGCGGCCAATGTGGACGCGGTGCTGGCCAAGATCCGCAAGAAGTACAAGGAATACGGCATCAAGGAAAAGCCATTCGTCATCATCAAGCCGGATGCCGGCACCTACGGCAAGGGCATCATTAGCATTCGCGATGCGTCCGAGCTGAAGGATCTGTCGCCGGCCCAGCGCGAGAAGATGTTTGTGATCAAGGATGGCAAGGCGGTGACCGATCTGAATATCCAGGAAGGCGTGCCAACTTTCGAACACATCAAGGAATCCGTGGCCGAACCGGTGGTCTATATGATCGACCGCTATGTGGTGGGCGGCTTCTACCGCATCCACTCCGAGCGCGGCGTGGACCAGAACCTGAACGCACCGGGCCAGCAGTACGTGCCGCTGGCCTTCGCCCAGCAGCACGCGGTGCCGGATGTGAAGGCTAAACCGGGCACGGCGGCGCCGAACCGCTTCTACGTTTATGGCGTGGTGGCGCGCCTCGGATTGCTGGCCGCGTCGCTGGAAATGGAACGCACAGACCCGAATCCGGAAGTGTATTAAGGCCAAACCGGGTGACCCAAGTGGCTGCCACATCGTGGCAGCCACTCGCTTCCGTACCGGGTTTCAGGCATACATCACGGGCCCGCTGGCACTCGGCTACAATTAACCATTACTCAATCCGGAAGTGCCCATGAAAATCGCTTTCCTCGCCGACCCGCTGTCAACGTTCAAGATTTACAAGGACTCGACCTACGCCATGATGACCGAGGCAGCGCGCCGTGGTCATGAGGTGTATGCCTTCCAGCAGCGTCACATGGCGCTGAAAGAGGGCGTCGTCACAGCCCACGTGTCGCGCCTGGAATTGACGGGCGGCGGCCAGAACGACTGGTACAAGGCCCAGCCATCGGAAGACACCAATCTCGGCCTGTTCGACGCCGTCATCCAGCGCAAGGACCCGCCCTTCGACATGGAATATGTCTATGGCACCTATCTGCTGGAGCTGGCGGAAAAGCAGGGCGTCAAGGTCTTCAACAAGCCATCGGCCATCCGCGACCACAATGAGAAGCTGGCGATTGCCCAGTTCAGCCAGTTCACCGCGCCGACGCTGGTCACTTCCGACGAAATGCGCATCCGCGACTTCCAGGCCGAACATGGCGACATCATTCTCAAGCCGCTGGACGGCATGGGTGGCGCCGGCATCTTCCGCGTGAAAGCGGACGGCCTGAACCTGGGCTCCATCATCGAAACCCTGACCCAGCATGGTGCGCGCACCATCATGGTGCAGCGCTACATCCCGGAAATCGTCAAAGGCGACAAGCGCATTCTGCTGATCGGCGGCAAACCGGTGCCGTTCTCGCTGGCGCGCATCCCGCAGGCCGGCGAAGTGCGCGGCAATCTGGCCGCCGGCGGCACGGGCGTGGCCCAGCCGCTGTCCGACCGCGACCGTGAAATTGCAGAGGCAATCGCCCCGGAAGTGGCTGCCCGCGGTTTGTTGCTGGTAGGATTAGATGTGATCGGCGATTACCTCACCGAGGTCAACGTCACCAGCCCGACCTGCTTCCAGGAGATCACCCAGCAGACCGGCTTCCAGGTCGCGTCGATGTTTATCGATGCGGTGGAAGCCCAGGTCCAGACGGCGGGATAACAAGGAAAGATATGGTAGGGATCTTGCTTATGACTCATGCCCCTTTGGGGCAGGCTTTTCTGGCCGCCGTCGCACACGTTTTTCGCGGCCCGGTCGAAAGGCTCGAAGCAATTGATGTGCTGGCTGACCAGGACTTGAATGAAGTGCAAAAACTGGCGGGTGAAGCGATCAAGCGCCTGAACGATGGCTCGGGGGTGCTTGTGATCACTGATGTGAAGGGCGGCACTCCCGCCAATTGCTGTAACAAGCTGGCCGATGCGGGCCAGGTGGAAGTCATTGCGGGCATCAGTTTGCCGATGCTGCTGCGGGCGATCACCTACCGGACCGATACGCTGGATGTCGTTGTTGAAATGGCCCTGGCTGGCGCGCAGAGCGGCGCGGTGAGGGTCGATAACCGTATCCGGGTTACCTGACCGGATATTGTGCAATCCTGATTTGAGAAAACTAAAACAATGATTCAGCAAGAACTCGAAATTATCAACAAACTTGGATTGCATGCCCGTGCCTCCGCCAAATTCACCCAGCTGGCCGCGAAGTTCCAGAGCGACGTCTGGCTGACCCGCAACGGTCGCCGCATCAACGCCAAGTCCATCATGGGCGTGATGATGTTGGCCGCGGGGAAGGGCGCCAAAGTCCTGCTGGAGGCGGACGGTGGAGACGAGCAGGAATGCATCAACGCGCTGGTCGCCCTCGTCAACGATAAATTCGGCGAAGGCGAGTAATGCGGGACGGCAGCCCGATGGCCTCATTCTCCCTCCACGGCATTCCGGTATCGCGTGGCATCGCAATTGGCCGCGCGCACCTGCTGGCGCCCGCCGCGCTGGACGTCAAGCACTACCTGATCGCCGAGGAGCATGTGGAAGCGGAAGTGCAGCGCCTGCAGCAGGCGCTGGCCGCCGTGCACCGCGAGCTGCAAACCTTATGGAACGAGCTGCCGAAGGACGCGCCGACTGAGCTGGGCGCCTTCATCGACGTGCATGCCCTGATCCTGTCGGACCCCATGATTTCCGAGGCGCCGCTGGACATCATCCGCAGCCGCCATTACAACGCCGAGTGGGCGCTGCTGACCCAGATCGACGAGCTGTCCGCCCAGTTCGACGAAATCGAAGACGCTTACCTGCGCGAGCGCAAAGCCGATATCCAGCAAGTTGCCGAGCGTGTGCTCAAGGTGCTGATGGGTTCCGAGCAGCTCATGCCGAAGCAGGGCGAGCTCGAAGGCGACGAATTCCTGGCCCAGATGATCGTGGTGGCCCACGATATTTCCCCGGCCGATATGCTGAAGTTCCGCGACCGCTCCTTCATCGGCTTCGTGACCGATGTCGGCGGCCAGAACTCGCACACGGCGATTGTGGCGCGCTCGCTGGATATTCCGGCGGCCGTCGGCATGTCCACCGCATCGCAGCTGATCGAACAGGATGACTGGGTCATCATCGACGGCGATGCGGGCGTGGTGATCGTCACGCCAAGTGCGCAGGTGCTGGAGCAATACCGCGAGCGGCAGATGGCCGCCATGCGCGCCCGCAAAAAACTGGGCAAGTTGAAAAAGACGCCCGCCATCACCAAGGACGGCACGCCGATTACCCTGCTGGCCAATATCGAGCTGCCCGACGATTGCCCGCCGGCGCTGGAAGCCGGCGCGGTTGGCGTGGGCCTGTTCCGTTCCGAATTCCTGTTCATGGGCCGCGAAGGCGATATGCCATCCGAGGACGAGCAGTTCGAGCAATACAAGAAAGCCGTGCTGGCCATGAAGGGGCGGGTAGTCACCATCCGTACCCTGGATATCGGCGCCGACAAGCCGCTTGATCAAACCGAACACACGGCGCTGAATCCGGCGCTGGGCTTGCGCGCCATCCGCTACTGCCTGTCCGAGCCGCAGGTCTTCCTGTGCCAGCTGCGTGCGATCCTGCGCGCCTCTGCGCATGGCAAGGTGCGCATCCTGATCCCGATGCTGGCGCACGCCTTCGAAATCGAACAGTCGCTGGCCATGATCGAACAGGCCAAGGCGCAGCTGCGCGAAGCGGGCGAGAAGTTCGATCCGGAAGTGCAGGTCGGCGCCATGATCGAGATTCCGGCGGCTGCGCTGGCGCTGCCGATGTTCGTGAAGAAAATGGACTTCCTGTCCATCGGCACCAATGACCTGATCCAGTACACGCTGGCGATCGACCGGGTTGATTATGAGGTGGCCCACCTTTACAATCCATTGCATCCCGCCGTACTTCAGCTGATTTCCATGACCATCGCCGCTGGCCACAAGGCCGGTATCGACGTGGCCGTGTGCGGCGAAATGGCGGGCGATGCCAAGTTGACCCGTCTGCTGCTGGGCATGGGCCTGCGCGAATTCTCGATGCATCCGGCACAGCTGCTGTCCGTGAAGCAGGAAATCCTGAACACGGACCTGGAGCAGATCGCACCGTACACGCGCCGCATCATGCGCTCGATGGACCCGGATGCGATCGCGGACGCGGTCATCGCCCTGCAAGCCCTGTAACACCAAATCCAAACAATTCGGACTCACATGCCTTCGATCGGAATCGTCTCGCCGCAGACCATGCATTTTGCGGAACCCCTTCAGCTACAAAGCGGAGCGTCGCTGCGCGATTACATGCTGATGTACGAGACCTATGGCACGCTGAACGCCGACAAATCCAACGCCGTGCTGGTGTGCCATGCGCTGAACGCTTCGCACCACGTCGCGGGCTATTACGCGGACAATCCGAAAAGCGTGGGCTGGTGGGACAATATGGTCGGTCCCGGCAAGCCGCTGGATACGGACAAGTTCTTTGTCATCGGCGTGAATAACCTGGGCTCCTGCTTCGGTTCCACCGGTCCGATGCACAACAACCCGGAAACCGGTAAGCCTTATGGCGCAGGCTTCCCTGTCGTGACGGTGGAAGACTGGGTCGCTGCGCAGGCGCGCCTGGCCGACCAGCTGGGCATCCGGCAGTTTGCCGCCGTGATGGGCGGCTCGCTGGGCGGCATGCAGGCGCTGGCCTGGTCCATCATGTATCCGGATCGTTTGCGCCACTGCCTGGTGATCGCATCGACGCCGAAACTGTCGGCGCAGAACATCGCCTTCAACGACGTGGCGCGCCAGGCGATTCTGTCCGACCCGGACTACCGCGAAGGCAATTTCTACGAACACGGCGTGGTGCCGAAGAACGGCCTGAAAGTGGCGCGCATGGTGGGGCACATCACCTATCTGTCCGACGACGATATGGCGGAGAAGTTCGGCCGCAAGCTGCGCGACATTGCCACCAATGGCGGCGACTACAAATTCGGCTTTGGCATCGACTTCGAGATCGAGTCCTACCTGCGCTACCAGGGCGACAAGTTTGCCGAATACTTCGACGCCAACACCTATCTGCTGATCACCAAGGCGCTCGATTATTTCGACCCCGCGCGCAAATACGATGGCGATCTGACCAGGACGCTGGCGGGCACCAAGGCCAAGTTCTTCCTGGCGTCCTTCACTACCGACTGGCGCTTCTCGCCGGAGCGCAGCCGTGAAATCGTGCAGGCCCTGCTGGCGAACCGCCGCGAAGTGACTTACGCCGAAATCGATGCGCCGCACGGCCACGATGCCTTCCTGCTGGAAGACTCGCGCTACATGAATATGGTCGGCGCTTACTACGAGCAGGTCTGGAACGAAACGAACAAGGAATCCGCAGCATGACTTTCGATGAGCTGAGCAAAGCCCGTCCCGACCTCGCCTTCATCGCCCACTGGGTAAAGACTGGCGCCCACGTGCTGGACGTCGGCTGCGGCGATGGCGTGATGATGAATTATCTGCAGACCGACAAATCCTGCACCGGCTACGGCCTGGAGCTGGCGGACGAGCAGGTGCTGCAATCCACCAAACGCGGCGTGCGCGTGGTCCAGCAAGACTTCGAGCGCGGCCTGGGCATCTTTGGCGACAACAGCTTCGATACGGTGCTGTGCCTGTCCTCGCTGCAGATGATGAAGCATGTGGAAGATCTGCTGCGCGACATCGTGCGGGTGGGCCGCGAAGCCATCGTGTCCTTCCCAAACTTCGCCTACTGGCCGCACCGCATTGCGCTGGCGCGCGGCCGCATGCCGGTGTCCAAGTCGCTGCCTTATCAGTGGTACGACACGCCAAACGTGCGCTGTGCCACCATCAAGGATTTCCAGGAGCTCGCGGAAGAAGTGGGCCTGGAAGTGATCGAATGCGTGGCCCTGGCCGAAGGCAAGATCGTCAACGTGATGCCTAACCTGCGCGGCGACCTCGCCGTATTCCGCTTGCGCAAGCGGGCAGCGCACTGACCTGTGCTATCTTATTTCGCATGAAAAGGACGCTCAAGCATACTGTCGCGTTGCTGGCGCTGGCGGGCTTCGCCAGTGTGGCGCCTGCGCGCCAGCCGGAAACACAGCAGGATGGTATCCCCGTCAGCAAGCTGTCGCCGGTGCGCATCCTCGCGGATGAAGAGACGGTCGATCAACAATCCAAGCTGCAATACACCCAGCTGCTGCAGGAAGCGCAGAAAGAGCGCTCGCTCATCCCGGCCACCGATCCGCGTGTGCAGCGCTTGCGCGCTATTGCAAAACGCATCATTCCTTACACGGCGCGCTGGAATCCTTCGGCCGCCAACTGGAAGTGGGAAGTGAACCTGCTCGATTCCGACCAGGTCAATGCCTTCTGCATGCCCGGCGGACGTATCGCCTTCTACACCGGCATCCTTGAAAAACTGAATCTGACTGACGACGAAGTGGCCATGGTGATGGGCCACGAAATCTCGCACGCGCTGCGCGAGCACGCGCGCAAGCGGATGGCTGAGTCGTCGGTTACCTCAGGCATCGGCAAGCTGCTGGGGGCCGGCGCCGCGGCTTACTTCGGCCTCGATCCGCGCGTGACGGACACGGTGGCCGGCATCGGCGCGCAAATGGTCAACCTGCATTTCTCGCGCGGCGAGGAAACGGAGGCCGATATTGTCGGCCTGGACCTGGCATCCCGCGCCGGCTTCGATCCGCGTGCAGGCGTCGCGCTGTGGCAGAAGATGAGCGCCGCGAGCGCGCGCCAGCCGATGGAGTTCCTGTCCACGCACCCGAGCGGCGAGACGCGCATCAACGAGATGAACAAGAATCTGCCGCTGGTCCTGCCGGTCTATGCCCGCACACGCGGCCTGTCGGTGGAAGCGCTGCCGCCCTACAAGACCACGCCACTGCCGCCTAAAGCCTGATCGATGTCCTCCACCGTGAAGTTCCACGGCAAGCCGCCGCTGCCTATGCGCGACGGTGTCACGCCAAGTTTTCTCTGGCTGCCTGAAGGCCAATGGCCGGATATGCTGACTTTCATGGCATCCAACTATCCCGCGGTGACGGAAGCGCAGTGGCGCGAGCGTATGGAGCGCGGCGATGTGGTGGACGGGCAGGGCGCACCGCTGATGCCAAACGCACGCTACAAGCAGGGCATGCGCATCTGGTACTACCGTGAGCTGGAGGCGGAAACGCCGATCCCCTTCCACGAAGAGATCCTGTATCAGGACGAACACATCATCGTCGCCGACAAGCCGCATTTCCTGCCGACGATTCCAACCGGCCGCTTCCTGAAAGAGACCTTGCTGGTGCGCCTGCGCCAGAAGCTGGGCATCGAGGAGCTGGTGCCGATTCACCGCCTGGACCGCGAAACGGCGGGCGTGGTGATCTTCTCGGCAAACCTGAACAGCCGCGGCGCCTATCAGTCGCTGTTCCAGAAACGCCTGGTGCAGAAGGAGTACGAAGCGCTGGCCGGCCCGCTGCCGGGCCGCGAATTCCCCTTCGTTTATCGCAGCCGCATGGTGGAAGGCGATAAATTTTTCACGATGAAGGAAGAGCCGGGCGAACCGAATTCCGAAACCATGATTGATGTGGTGGAGCCGCGCGGAGAGCATGTACTGTACCGCCTGTGGCCGCACACGGGACGCCAGCACCAGCTGCGGGTGCACCTGTCAGCACTGGGCATCCCCATCGTCAACGACGTGTTCTATCCGGTGGCGCTGCCGTGCAAGCAGGACGACGTGTCCGCGCCGTTAAAGCTGCTGGCGCGCGCCATCGGTTTCCCTGATCCGCTGACGGGCGAATGGCGCTACTTCGAAAGCAAGCAGCAGCTTTAATCAGCGCTTGACCTGCATGCTGCGCACAAATGCCTTGCCTTCATTGGACAGGAAAGGCCCCAGCTTGCCGTAGCTGACGACAATCGCTTCGTTGCAGGCGCGGCCTGCGTGCGGATAGTCGCTGTAGAAAGCGAGGCCGGTATCTGTAGGGTAGGGCGCCTCAAGTCCGAAGTCGCTATTGAATTCCTTGCAGTCCGTGCGCGGGTTCAGCTTTTCGATCAGCTTGCGCAGCGGGTGCTTTGGATGCTCGTCGCTGCCGCTGCTGAGGCTTGCCTCGCCATCCTTTAGCCAGGCAAGGGTATTGACCTGGTCACCCGTGCGCAAGTCGAAAGTGTGCACGGAGTGCGCGGAATTGCCGTGCGGGCCGCCGCAGTAGTTATCCTGTTCGTTGTCGCCAACCAGCAGGTAATCGCCCATCACCCGGTCTGCCGTCAGGTCGCTTTCCCATCCGCCACCGCCATTCAGCTGGCAGCTGAAGGCGCTGATTGCCTGCTCATTGAGCCAGTGTCTGGTGTATGCATTGATCTTGTGGGCGGCGCTGGAGTTAGCTGTCAGTTCGAAGGCTTCTCCCAGCGGAGACTTGGCGATCCGCAGCGGCAGGCCGGCCACTTTGGCATTGCGATATTCGTATTTGATGGCTTTCAGGACGGGCGCGTAATAAGCCGCGCCACAGCCGCCATCTTCCTGCAAGGGCGCGAGGCGGTTCAGATGGATGGTCAGGCGCTTGCCATCGCCAAGCCAGACGCCTTGCACTTCAACCTCGGTGACCTGGTCGATCTTCCATTTGCCATTTGTCTCGGCCCAAAGATTCCCTTCAGCGGCAGCCAGCTGAATGCCGTTCAGGTGCTTCAGGTAGAAATAGTGGGCGTCGCTTTGCGTGAAGCAGGCGTTGACCGGGCTGTTGCCGATTCGTCCGGTCCATGTACCTTGAATTGGCTGTGGCGCTTCTTCGGCCCAAACGGGACCGGCCGCCAGAGCGGCCATGAAAAACAGGAGTCGCTTCAAACTTCAGTCCTATTCAGTAGGCGCGGACTTCGGGCTGTAGTCGCTGTCCGGCGGCGCCCAGAACATCGGGCCTTTCGGCGAGATTTCCAGGTGATCGCTCAGGCCCTGCTTCTTCAGCTCTCGGCGCAGGCCTTCAACGCCATCTTGGCTTTCGATGACAAAGGCGCGGTCGATCACGTCGCCGTAGTGTTTATTGGTGCTTTCGACCGCGAGTTCGACGAGGTCGCCCTCCGCAGCGATCGACCACAGATGCACATCTTCGTCTTCCGCAAACGTCTTCACGCGCCAGGCGCCTTTCTCGTTCTGGACGAACTGGATCGTATCGAACTGCTCTTCGGTGGCTTCCGACTCTTCGTCGTTGATATAGCTGCTCTTAATACCGAGCAGGAATAGGACAAGTGTGGTTTTCATAGGAGTAACTATAACCATTTTGTCCCGCCTGCGGGTAATTCGGCATACAACAGTGTGTTGCTAATCAGATGGCATAACGCTGCCGTCGGCGCATGGCGCTTACACCGGCCAGGCCAAGTCCCAGCAGTGCCAGCGCTCCCGGCTCGGCCACTTCCGCCGCAGCACCGCCGCCACCGTCGGTGCCGTCACTGCTGGGTTCGAACTCGAGGTTGTCCAGGAAGCTGTACCTGGTGTCCGGTACTTCCATTACGAAGCGGTCGATGCCCATGAAATTGAGCGTGTGCTTGACCATCGCGCCGGTCACGGCAATCGTGACGTTGTATAGCTCGGTCGCCCCCGAATAGCCGCGCAGGGTCACTGAACTGGCGCTGTAATCTTCCAGGTAGACACTCAGAACATCATAGCTGCCACCGAACAGGATTTCGGGAGCATTGCTGTAGGGCGACTCGGCGTTGTAGATGATGGTGATACCTGACGCCGGATGAAAACTGTAGGGCGGGCTGTTGATGAAGTACCAATGATTGAAGGTAAAGCCCTCATAGGTGCCTGGCATGCTGCCGACGTCGCTGTAGGTCAGGTCGTCGAAGGTCAGCAGTCCGGCGTGGGCGGGGATGGTGGCGGTGGTCGCAAGCAATGCGGCGGCCGTCAGGAATTGAGCAAGTTTCATGGTTCCCWCCAGCAAAAGGCTGTCACGTAGGGCAGCTTAAACTGCCAGGGAGCAAGCTTTGTTCCTGCCGGGCTGGCGGCACCTGCAAGCTTCTGATTTCATGGGGGAAGTGACGCGACGGCGGCAAGCGCTGATTCAATCTTGCCGCCCGGATGTAAAAAATGCCGACAGTTACGGATGATATTCAATGATCAACGGTGCGTGATCGGAGAACTTCACTTCCTTGTAGACGGAAACCGTGTGCGCCTTGGAAGCGATGCCTGGAGTTGCGACGTGGTAATCGATGCGCCAGCCAACGTTCTTCGCGTAGGCCTGGCCGCGGTTGCTCCACCAGGTGTATTGCTCCGGGCGCGGATCGAGGCCGCGGTGCACGTCCACGTAGCCGACTTCATCGAACAGCTTGGTCATCCAGGCCCGCTCTTCCGGCAGGAAGCCGGAGTTCTTCAGATTACCTTTCCAGTTCTTCAGGTCGATCTCTTTGTGCGCGATATTCCAGTCGCCGCAAATCACGAATTCGCGGCCCTCTGCGATCAGTTCCTGCAGGTGCGGCAGGAACAGGTCCATGAAGCGGAATTTGGCTAGCTGGCGCTCTTCGGACGAGGAACCGGATGGGCAGTACACGGAAATCACGGTCAGGTTGCCGAAGTCGGCGCGTACGTAGCGGCCTTCGGCATCGAATTCCGGGGCGCCGAAGCCGATTTTCACGGTATCCGGTGCAATCTTGCTGTAAATGCCAGTGCCGGAGTAACCCTTCTTCTCCGCGTAGTGGAAGTGGCCGTGGTAGCCGTGCGGATTCAGGAATTCTTCCGTCATGTCGCCTGCCTGCGCCTTCAATTCCTGCACGCAGATGATGTCGGCGTCCACCGTTCCCATCCAGTTGAAAAAGCCCTTCTTGGCGGCGGAGCGGATACCGTTCAGGTTGGCGGAAATGATTTTTGGCATAGAGGTTCCGGTTAAAATACGGGCACTTTGAACAGAGATGGGTGCACTATGAGTAATTTGAGGCAAGAGTTTATCGCGTTTTCCGTACAGGCGGGAGTGCTGAAATTCGGCGAGTTTACGACCAAAGCAGGGCGCCAATCGCCCTATTTCTTCAACGCAGGTCTGTTCCATGACGGCGCCACGCTGGTGAAGCTGGCGGACTTCTACGCCCAGACCTTGCTGGACTCCGGCATCGAATTCGACATGCTGTTCGGCCCGGCCTACAAGGGCATTACGCTGGCCTCCGCCACCGCCATGGCGCTGGCCAATAAGGGCCGCAACACCTCGTTCGCCTACAACCGCAAGGAAGCCAAGGACCACGGCGAAGGCGGCACCCTGGTGGGCGCCAAGCTGACCGGCAAGGTCGTCATCATCGACGACGTGATCTCGGCCGGCACCTCGGTGCGCGAATCCGTGAACATGATCCGCGCTGCGGGCGCCGAGCCATGCGCCGTGCTGATCGCGCTGGACCGTATGGAACGCGGCGCCAAGGATGGCGTGATGTCCGAACTGTCCGCCGTGCAGGAGGTGAGCAAGAACTATGGCATTCCGGTGGTGTCGATCGGCAGCCTGGCCGACCTGTTCACCTACCTGTCCGCCGACCCGTCGCTTGCACAACACAAGGACGCTGTTGCTGCATACCGCAGTAAATACGGCGTCGAGTAAACCATCGCTCAGCCGTGTGCTAGACTAGGCCGCATGAATATTGCCACGTTGAAAGTATACGGCGACGAGACTGCGTTGGCCGATGTGCGCGACGGCTTGCCCAGCGAGCCGGAGAACGCCTGGCAGAAGGGCGAACCCGGCCCTAGCGGGCGCACGCACATCGATGCGGGCTTTTTCGTCACCATCGGCACGGACCCCAGCCCGGCGGTCGTGCTGCAACAGATCCGCGCCTACCTGGCCGAGTGCCAGGCGCGCGGCATCACCTTTGACGCCGCCAATATCGCCGCCGAACTGCGCGTGGCATACGCCGGCGGCGAAGCCCTCGACTTTTCTCTGGCCGATCTTGAGCTGCTGCTCCAGATGGGCGTCACACTCAGCATCACCAGTTGATGAACATCGTCCTGCGCGTTGTGCTGACGCTCTTTCTGGCCTTCTGCCTGATCGGGTTCGGCATGTGCGGACTGCTTGGCTTTGCCGCCTCGGCGGGGGACGCCGAACCGGGAATCATGATCCTGGCGCTGATCGGCCTCGCAATTGCGGGCGCTTGTGGCTACGCCATCTACAAGATCTGGGCCAAAAAACAGCTTGATGAAAGCGCCGGTCCTGACGCCTGATACGGCGCACATGGTCCACTTGCTGTTCGAGTGGGCTGCGCTGGCAGCCGGCGTGCAGGTTTATCGCTGGCAGCGCCGCCGCGCAGGGCAGGGCGGTATGCTGCAGCCCGGATCGTTTGCGGTGGTGATCGGCTGCATACTTGGCGCGGCCATCGGCAATAAACTCGTGTTCTGGATCGAATGGCCGCAGCTGTGGGCCGAACATGGCGCCAGCCTGCAGGCATGGGCCAGCGGACAGTCCATTGTCGGCGGTCTGCTGGGCGGCTTGATCGGCGTGGAGCTGGCCAAGAAGCTGTCCGGCATCCAGCATTCGACGGGCGATCAATTTGTGCTGCCGCTGGTCGCCGGCACGATCATCGGCCGCATCGGCTGCTTTCTCGCGGGCCTGAACGATGGCACTTATGGTGTCGCCAGCGGCCTGCCTTGGGCCATCGACTTCGGTGACGGCATCCCGCGCCATCCAACGCAAATCTACGACATGCTGTTCRCCCTGATCTGGGGCGGTGGTTTGCTGTATGCGCGTCCGTGGCTGCAGCAAAAGAGCGGTCTTGCATTCAAGTTCTATCTGGCGGGCTACCTGGCATGGCGCCTGCTGGTGGATGCCATCAAGCCCGTGCCTTATCAATATGCCGGTGGACTCAGTGGCATCCAGCTGGTGTGCGTGATTGCGCTGGCCTGCTATCTGCCGCTGCTGTTCAGACAGGCCTTGTCCAAACCAGGATATGCAGAAACAGCTTAGAACATCCGGCCGCGCTACGATGGTCGTCGTGGCACTCGCGCTCATCGGCGGCACCGGCTGCATTTCGACCATGATCCAGAACCAGCGCGGTGCCGCGGCATATCGCACAAGCTGGGATGAGAAGGTGGCAGCACTTGAGGCGAAAAGCGCGCGAGGCGATATGAATGCGCGCGTTGGATTGGCGTTGCAGCTGACCAGCAACTATGCAGGAACCAGCCAGTTTCCGCGCGGCGTGGCTTTGCTCAAGGAAGCGGTACAGGAAAATAATCCCTGGGCAGAATTCATACTCGGCCGGATCATGGTGCGCGGCGCGGGCATTGGCGGCTATGCAGAGACGAGCAAACCTTTTCGTGATGTGGAGCGCGGCTGGGAGCTGCTGCGGCGTGCGGCCAGCCAGTCCTGCCGCTATTCGATCGGACATCGCACGGAAAGTTCGACCGACGTCTTTGCCGGACTGTTCTCCGACGACCGGGTCATGATCAAACCCGCGCCGGAAGAGACGGCACTGTGGCGCGCACGTGGCGTGCTGCATTGTGGCTTTCCCTCGCCGGACGCCATGTACTGGCGCTTCACGTCGGAATCAAAAAATCCGGCAGCGCAAACCGAAGAGCTGGCGCTGCTGATGTTGCTGCCGCCGCGTTCCAGCGAGCTGGCGAAAGCGCAGTCGCTGGCCAGTGCCGACATGCTGGAGGCGGCGCGCCTGCGCTCGACGGCGTTGCGCCGTATGGTTGACGAATCGCTGGCGCGCTACTCTGCGCCCACACTGAAGGAGTGGAAATGAGCCGCAAGACCCGTCCCTATCTGTTTTACGACACCACGACCTCAGTGTGTTCGCAATGTCTGCATCCCGCCGAAGCCAAGATCATCTTCAAGGATGACAAGGTCTATATGGACAAGTGGTGCGGCGCGCACGGCACCGAGCGCGTGCTGGTCAGCGACGATGTCGAATATTACCGCCTGTGCCGCGAAGTCTTCGTCAAGCATCCCGAGATGCCGCAGCAGTTCAATACGAAGATGGCGTATGGCTGTCCGTACGACTGTGGACTGTGCCCGGACCATATGCAGCATTCCTGCCTGTCCGTGGTCGAGATCACCGACAACTGCAACCTGAATTGCCCGGTGTGCTATGCCGAAAGCGGCACGCATCGCGAGCGCCATAAGCCGCTGGAGGAGGTGATCCGCATGCTGGACGCCGTGGTGGCAAACGAAGGCGACGCCGATGTGATGCAGCTATCGGGTGGCGAACCGACGCTGCATCCTCAGTTCTGGGAAATCATGGACGCGGCCATGGCGCGGCCGATCCGCCATGTCATGGTCAACACCAACGGCATCGTGCTGGCGCAGGACAAGGACTTCGTGCGCCGCCTGGCCACGTACGCGCCGGGCGTGGAAGTCTATCTGCAGTTCGACTCGCTGCGCGCGGACGTGCACAAGGAGCTGCGTGGCGCCGACTTGCGCCGCATCCGCCAGCAGGCGCTGGAAAACCTGAATGAAGCAGGGCTGTCGACGACGCTGGTGGTCACCCTGAAAAAGGGCCTGAACGACGACGAGATCGGCGACATCATCGACTTCGCGCTGAAGCAGCCTTGCGTGCGCGGTGTAACGTTGCAGCCGATCCAGGATGCGGGCCGCGTGGAGAACTATGATCCGCGCCTGCATCGGCTGACCGTCTCAGAAATCCGCCGCAAGATCGCCGAGCAGAGCAATCTGTTCTGCTTGCAGGACGTGGTGCCGGTGCCCTGCAATCCGGACACGCTGGCCATGGCCTACGCGATCAAGACGCCGGAACGCACGGTGCCGCTGACGCGCTATCTCGATCCGCAAACGCTGGTGGAAGGCAGCGGCAACACCATCGTGTTTGAGCGCGACGAATCGTTGCGCAGCACGGTCAAGGATCAGGTGTTCAAGCTGTTCTCCACCAATCACTCGCCGGAGTCGCAGGCGAATTGTCTGTCCGAGTTGATGTGCTGTCTGCCGCTGGTCAGTGCGCCGTCCGAGCTACGCTACGACAATGTGTTCCGGGTGCTGATTGTACAGTTCATGGATGCTTACTCGCTGGATGTGCGRGCGCTGAAAAAATCCTGCATCCATTTCGCCCAGCCGGATGGGCGCCTGGTACCGTTCGAAAGCTTCAATCTGCTATACCGCGATGACCGCCGCCTTCAGGCAATCCGTGGCAGCATCGCCGGCCAGTTCGCGCAGCGCACGACGGCGCGCACGATTCCGATCGCAGCGGACTAAGCGCCTGCGAGCAGCGGTTTTTCGCGCTCGACGATTTCAACGATGGCATCGGCCACCGTGCGTACGCGCGGTGAGCGGCGCAGGTCGGGGTGCATCACCAGCCACAGTTTGCGTGTGGCAGGGCAGATGTGCTGCGGTACCGGCTGCAGGCGCGGATCGCAGCGGCCGATGAAGTGGGGCAGCAGCACCACGCCAACGCCGGCCACCGCCGCTTCCAGCAGAATGCCCAGATCATTCGAGCGAACGACGGTATTGCGCCTGCCGGTGAACTGCTCCAGCCATTGCTGCTGGGGCGAGTCGCGCAGGCTGTCGTCGTAGCCAACGAATTCCCATTCCTCTTCGGGACGCGCCAGCCATTCCGGCCGTGCGTAAAGGCCGAAATGCATATCGCCCAATGCCCGCGCCGACAGGCCTGGCGCGGTAGGACGCATCAGGCGGATCGCCAGGTCGGCTTCACGGCGGCTCAGGTTCACCTGCCGCACTTCGCCCACCAGCTCCAGCGTAATGCCCGGCCAGCGCTGGCGCAGCGGCAGCAGGCGTGGCGCGAAGAAGTAGGTTGCCAGCGTGGGCGGCGCCGAAATGCGCACGACGCCGCTCAGGGCCGAAACGCCGCTGGCGGCGCGCGCAAAGGCCTGTGCTTCCTCGTCGATGCGCAGGGCCTGGGCGGCCAGCGTTTCGCCTTCCGGCGTCAATGTCCAGCCGCGCGGCACGCGGTCGAACAGACGCACGGTCAGCGCTTGCTCCAGCATCTCCACGCGCCTTGCCACGGTCGAGTGCTCGACCTTCAGTTTGCGCGCCGCACCGGACAGGCTGCCTTCCTGCGCCAGCGCAAGGAAGTAGCGGATGTCGTCCCACTGRAAGGGAATGTCTGCCAATTTTTGCACAGATTGTGACGATATTTAGGGAATGTTCGAGTGATTATGCACGGAATAGACTGGTCTCGCTGATCAATCAACGGGAGAAGACCATGCAAGACATCGCGATCCGTATGCACACTACCGGCGGCCCCGAAGTGCTCGAAGCCGAAGCCCTGAATCTGCCCGCGCCGGCGCCGGGCGAGGTGCGCGTGCGGCACACGGCCATCGGCGTGAATTACGTCGACATTTACCAGCGCAGCGGCAAGTACGGCGCGCCCGCGCTGCCGTTCATTCCCGGCGCGGAAGCGGCTGGCGTGGTGGAAGCGCTCGGCGACGGCGTGACGGAATTTGTGCCCGGCCAGCGCGTGGCCTATTCGCGTCCGTTTGCAGGCAGCTATGCCAGCGCGGCCAATGTGCCTGCACCATTCCTGGTGCCGCTACCGGATAAGGTGCCGGACGATATCGCCGCAGTGTCGATGCTGAAAGGGATTACGGCCCACATGCTGTTCGCCCACAACCATCCTCTGCGCGCCGGCGAAACCCTGCTGGTGCACGCTGCCGCAGGTGGACTTGGCCTGTTGCTGACGCAGTGGGCCAAGGCGCTCGGCGTGCGCGTGATCGGCACGGTAGGCAGCAGGGAAAAGGCCGAGCTGGCGCTGGCCCACGGCCTGGATCACGCCATCCTGTATCACGAGGAAGACTTCGTGGCGGCCACACTGGCGCTGACGGACGGGCAGGGCGTGCATTTCGCCGTCGATGGCATCGGTGGCGACACGCTGAAACGCACGCTGCAAACGGTGCGGACTTTCGGCATGGTGGCCAGCGTAGGCGAAGTGGCAGGGGCGCCGGGCGGTATTGCCGTCTCCGACCTCGGGCCGAAGCATCCGATCTCGCTCAGCCGCCCCAGCGTGTTCAATTACATGCGCGACCCGGCGTGGTATCGCGCCGGTGCGCTGACGACGCTGGCGCATCTTGAGCGCGGCCTGAAGCTGCCGATTGGCGAGGTGCTGCCGCTGCGCGCTGCGGCGGAAGCACAACGCAAGCTGGAAAGCGGTACCACGACAGGAGCCTTGCTGCTGCGGCCTTGAGCTATACTGCCCTGATGACAAATCGATACGAAGAAGACCGATTCGCCCAGTTCAAAGGGCGTCAGGGCGCAGAGCGCACCATCCACATCTGGGAACCGGCGCAGCCGCGCGCCGTGCTGCTGGCGATACACGGAGGCATGGCGCATGCGGGCGATTACGTGACGCCTGCCTTGTGGTTCAAGCGGTACGGCATCGCCACGGTCGCATTCGACCTGTGCGGCCACGAAAAGGCGCGCCGCGTCGATATTCCGGACTTTGATATTTTTCTCGACGAGGTAGAGCTGTTCCTGCACTGGACCAAGCAGCACTATCCCGGCCTGCCCATCTTCATCATGGGCCATTCGATGGGCGCGCTGATTGCCACGCGCTTCGGCCTGGAGCGCATGGCGCGCGATGAGCAGGTGAAGGGCTTTGTACTGTCATCGCCGTATTACGTGAATGCGATCAAGGTGCCGGCGGTGCTGCAGGGGATGTCCAGCGTGCTGGCACGCTACATGCCGAGCATGAAGGTGCCGCTGGCTTCACTGACCGATGTGCTCACGCATGACAAAGCCATCACGGAGCGTCATCACCGCGATGAAGCGGACGATATTCGCGCGTCCGAATGCACGGTGCGCTTCGGCCATGCTTTGCAGCAGGCGCAGAAGGGACTGGCGGAGAAGATGCCGGCGTGGCGCTGGCAGATGTATGCCGTTGTTGCGGGGGATGACAAGCTGGCCGATGCGAAGGCCACGATGGCCATGCTGGCGACGGTGAATCCGAAGCTGGTGGAAATCAACCACCAGGCTTCGAATTATCACGAGAACTTCAATGAGGTGAACCGCGAAGAGATCTTCGCAGACATCCTCAAGTGGATGGAGGCGCGGGCTTAACCTTCAGCCAGCTTCTTCTTCAGCAGCTCGGTCAGCTGGGCCGGGTTGGCCTTGCCTTTGGAGGCCTTCATCGCCTGGCCGATCAGCGCATTGATGGCCGCTTCCTTGCCGGCGCGGTACTGCTCAACGGACTTCTCGTTGTTGGCGATGACTTCGTTGACGATGGCTTCCAGCGCGCCAGTGTCGGAAATCTGCTTCAGGCCTTTCTGGTCGATGATTACATCGACCAGGTTCGGGTCTTGCGACTTGGCTTCCCACATCGCGCCGAACACTTCCTTCGCGATCTTGTTGGAGATCGTGCCGTCAGCGATGCGCTTCAGCATGCCGGCCAGCTGCGCAGGCAGCACCGGCGCGTCCACGATCTCAACGCCTTCGCGGTTCAGGGTGGACGATACGTCGCCCATCAGCCAGTTCGCAGCAGCCTTCGCGTTCTCCTTGCCCGCAGCGGCAACCACGCCTTCGAAGTAGTTGGCCATGCCTTTGGACGCGGTCAGCACCAGGGCGTCGTACTCAGGCAGCTTGTACTCTTCGATGAAGCGGGTACGCATCACGGCCGGCAGTTCCGGCATATCGGCCTTCACGCGCTGAATCCAGTCTTCGGAAATCATCAGCGGCGGCAGATCCGGGTCGGGGAAGTAGCGGTAATCCTGCGCGTCTTCCTTGGTGCGCATGGCGCGGGTTTCCTTGCGGTCCGGATCGTACAGGCGGGTGGCTTGTACGACCTTGCCGCCGTCTTCGAGCAGCTCGATCTGGCGGCGCACTTCGACGTGCACCGCTTCCTCGATGAAGCGGAAGGAGTTCAGGTTCTTGATCTCGCAGCGGGTGCCGAATTCCTTCTGGCCTTTCGGACGCACGGACACGTTCACGTCGCAGCGGAAGGAGCCTTCCTGCATATTGCCGTCGCAGATGCCCAGCCATACCACCAGGCCGTGCAGGGCTTTGCAGTAAGCCACGGCTTCAGCAGCGGAGCGCATTTCCGGCTCGGACACGATCTCCAGCAGCGGCGTACCGGCGCGGTTCAGGTCAATGCCGGACATGCCGTGGTAGTCCTCGTGCAGCGATTTGCCTGCGTCCTCTTCCAGGTGAGCACGGGTCAGGTTCACGGTTTTGGTGACGAACTGGCCATCCTTCTCGTAGCCGAAAGTCAGCTGGCCGCCTTGTACCACCGGATCTTCGAACTGCGAAATCTGGTAGCCCTTCGGCAGATCCGGATAGAAGTAGTTCTTGCGGGCGAACTGCGACTGCGGCGCGATTTTCGCGTCCACGGCCAGGCCGAAGCGGATAGCGCGCTCGACGGCGGCCTTGTTCATGACCGGCAGCACGCCAGGCAGCGCCAGGTCAACCGGCGATATTCAGCAGCTTCGCTTCGGCGAAGTAGTTGCCGATGATCTGCAAGCCCACTGGGCGCTTGGCGTTCTTCTCGCCTTCGCCGAAACCGGCAGGGATGGACATGCCAGGCAGACCGGCCAGGCTGGTCGACAGCGTAAAGATGTCGGCCATGTAGTTGGCGACCGGATCATCCGCTTTCGAGCCCAGGTCCCAGGCCACGGTCGGCGCCACAGGCCCCATGATCACGTCACATTGCTCGCCCAGCGCCTTCGCGAAGTCTTCGGTGATCTTGCGGCGGATCTTTTGTGCCTTCAGGTAGTACGCGTCGTAATAGCCGTGGCACAGGATGTAGGTGCCGACCATGATGCGGCGCTGCACTTCAGGACCGAAGCCTTGCGCGCGGGTCTTGCGGTACATGTCCTGCAGGTCTTTGTAGCCTTCGGCGCGGAAGCCGTAGCGCACGCCGTCGAAACGGGACAGGTTGGACGATGCTTCCGCCGGAGCCACCATGTAATAAGCAGGAATCGACAGCGCGGTATTCGGCAGCGAGATATCGACCAGGGTCGCGCCCAGTTCGACGAATTTGGCCAGCGCGGCGCGCACGGCCTTCTCCACGTCAGCCGCCAGGCCCTCGCCGARATACTCCTTCGGCACGCCGATGCGCAGGCCGGTCAGCGGCTTGTTCAGATCGCGCGTGTAGTCTTCCGCCACGTTGCCTTGTTCAGGCGTCAGGCTGGTGGCGTCGCGCTCGTCGAAGCCGGTCATGGCGGACAGCAGCAGCGCGCAGTCTTCCGCGGTCTGCGCCATCGGGCCTGCCTGGTCCAGCGAGGAGGCGAAAGCGATCATGCCGAAGCGCGATGCGCGGCCATAGGTTGGCTTGATGCCGGTGATGCCGCAGAACGAGGCCGGCTGGCGGATCGAGCCGCCGGTGTCGGTGCCGGTCACGCCGGGCGCCAGGCGCGCAGCCACGGCCGCCGCCGAACCGCCGGACGAACCGCCTGGAATGGCTGCCTTGTCCCACGGATTCTTCACGGCGCCGAAGGCCGAGTTCTCATTGGACGAGCCCATCGCGAATTCATCGCAATTCAGCTTGCCCAGGGTGACCATGCCGGCAGCCTTCATCTTTTCAACGACCGTCGCGTTGAACGGGCTCACATAGTTGGCCAGCATTTTGGAGCCGGCGGTGGAACGCCAGTCCTGGGTCACGAAAATATCCTTGTGCGCGATCGGCACGCCGGTCAGCGGCGTGGCGGTGCCGGCAGCGATGCGGCGGTCGGCTTCTTCCGCTTGCGCGATGGTCAGCGCGCGGTCGACGTGCAGGAAGGCATTCAGGTCGCTTTTCTCGATGCGGTCGAGGAAGTGGTTCGCCAGCTGGACTGCGGTGACTTCCTTCTTCTGCAGCAGATCGGACAGCTCTTTAATAGTCTTGGTATGCATGGTTCGTTCTTCTGGAAAACCCGAGGCGGGGAGCTGGTGGCTGCCACGCCGTGGCAGCCACCTGTTTTACGCCTCTGGTTCTGTTAGTCGATCACTTTCGGCACCAGGTACAGGCCGTCTTCGGTCTTCGGCGCCACTTTCTGGTAATCGTCGCGGCGATTTGGCTCGGTCGGCGCGTCTTCGCGCAGGCGCAGGGCAACCTGCATGTGAGCGGCCAGCGGATGGCTCAGCGGCGCGACGCCGTCGGTGTCCACGGCTTGCATTTCTTCAGCCAGGGCGAAAATGCCGTTCAGCTTGTCCAGCATCGCAGCGGACTGTTCCTCGCCCATTTCCAGCTGTGCCAGATTGGCAATTCGTTTTACGTCGGATAGTGTCAGGGACATGGCTGTGCGGCGGGCGAACCCGCGTATTTGATTGTCGTATTGATAATTTACTTATTCATTCGCCGATCAACTCGTATTTAGCTGCCAACACCGTTTATTTCAACGGTTGCAGGCACGCACAATAGAGTGGATTTAGGGCAAATATCCTGCAAATTATAAGGTACAATCGCGGGTTAATGCGCTGCTGGAGCTGAATACTCGCCCGGCCGCATTCGTACCGGATACTTTAAATAACGAATTAATGCGCGACCTCGCGCCACAGGACACTCATGTTTGGTTTTTTACGTCGCTATATCTCGTCTGACCTGGCCATTGACCTGGGTACGGCGAACACCCTGATTTATGTACGCGGTTCCGGCATTGTGCTGGATGAACCGTCCGTCGTTGCGATCCGCCAGGAAGGCGGCCCGAACGGCAAGAAAACCATCCAGGCGGTTGGTAAGGAAGCAAAGCAGATGCTGGGCAAGGTGCCCGGCAATATCGAAGCCATCCGTCCGATGAAAGACGGCGTGATCGCCGACTTCACCGTCACCGAGCAGATGCTGAAGCAGTTCATCCGCATGRTGCACGACTCCAAATTCTTCCGCCCATCGCCACGCATCATCATTTGCGTACCTTGCGGCTCCACCCAGGTTGAGCGCCGTGCGATTCGTGAATCCGCACTGGGCGCCGGTGCTTCCCAGGTCTACCTGATCGAAGAACCGATGGCAGCGGCAATCGGCGCCGGCTTGCCGGTGTCCGACGCAACCGGCTCGATGGTGGTCGACATCGGTGGCGGTACCACCGAAGTGGGCATCATTTCCCTGGGCGGCATGGTCTACAAAGGCTCGGTGCGCGTGGGCGGCGACAAGTTCGATGAAGCCATCGTCAACTACATCCGCCGTAACTACGGCATGYTGATCGGCGAGCAGACCGCCGAAGCCATCAAGAAAGCCATCGGCTCCGCCTTCCCGGGTTCCGAAGTCAAGGAAATGGAAGTCAAGGGCCGCAACCTGTCCGAAGGTATTCCGCGTTCCTTCACCATCTCGTCCAACGAGATCCTGGAAGCGCTGACCGACCCGCTGAACAACATCGTCTCCGCCGTGAAGAACGCGCTGGAACAGACCCCGCCTGAACTGGGCGCCGACATCGCCGAAAAAGGCATGATGCTGACCGGCGGCGGCGCGCTGCTGCGCGATCTGGACCGCCTGCTGATGGAAGAGACGGGCCTGCCGGTGCTGGTGGCGGAAGATCCGCTGACCTGCGTGGTGCGAGGGTCCGGCATGGCGCTGGAGCGCATGGACCAGCTGGGGTCCATCTTCTCCTACGAGTAAGGACCGAAAGGGCGGCACTAGCCGCCCTTCTTAATTGGAAGACATGGAATACAGCCCACCGCCACTGTTCAAACAAGGCGCGTCCGCCCGTTTCAAAATGATGGTGTTCGCCGCCATCTCGATTGCGCTGCTCTTTGCAGATTCGCGCATGGATGCTTTGTCGGCTGTTCGCAAGGGAGTCGGTTTCGTGCTGTATCCGCTACAGCAGGCCGCCCTGTTGCCGCGCGACGCCGTGAATGGCGTGGGAAGCTACTTCTCCACGCTGTCGTCGCTGCAGAAACAGGTGAATGACCTCAAGCAGCAGCAGATTGCGTCCTCGATGCAGATGCAGCAGGCGCAGCTCTACCAGGCCGAGAACAACCAGCTGCGCAAGCTGCTGGACGCCAAAGAGCGCGTTCCCGGCAAGAGCATGCTGGCCGAGATCCTGTACGACGCGCGCGACGTCTTTACCCGCAAAGTCATCCTGAACCGCGGCACGCAGCAAGGCGTGCAGCTTGGCCTGCCCGTCATCGATAACCAGGGCGTGGTAGGGCAGGTGACGCGCGTGTTCCCCTTCACCTCCGAAGTCACGCTGCTGACCGATAAGGAGCAGGCGATTCCTGTGCAGGTGCTGCGTAGCGGCCTGCGCTCAGTGGCCTATGGCCGTGGCCAGTCCGGCACGCTGGACCTGCGCTTCATGGCGCCCAATGCGGATGTGCAGGTGGGCGATATCCTGATCACCTCCGGCATCGACGGCGTGTATCCGGCCGGCCTGGCTGTGGCACGTGTGACACAGGTGGAGAATTCCTCCGGCGCCTTTGGCCGCGTCGTGTGCCAGCCGCTGGCAGGCATCGAGCGCAATACGCAGCTGTTGATTCTGACGTCCGTGCCGGAGATTCCGCCACGTCCCCCGGAAGAGGAAGTGGTCAAGCCATCCAAGAAGAAGAAAGACGCTAAGGATGCGGCGCAGCCGGCGGCAACGCCGGCAGCTCCCGCGG